>JBOFYP010000148.1:0-1026 GCA_051654725.1 Cetobacterium sp. | reverse complement strand
GTAAATCGACATTAAATCTACATGCTAATTTACATGGAGGTAAGGTTATGGCGTATAACTCTAAGGGGTACAAGCCTCAAGGAAAGGCACAGAGAGGTGTTTGTAAATATAATGATCGAGAATTACGCTTCCTGTGTATGAAGCTGCAGCCGGTTGAAAAAGCTGATTGTTTATTTGATTTATTTAATAAAACATCACATGAATTGCATGCGGTGGTTGAAGGACAAGTTGATTTTTTTAGTCGTCATAAAAAGTTATATAATGATTTTTTGGGTGGAATAGGTGTAGAGTATTCTGGTTGCGGTGACAGGAATGAGATCGACTATACAAACGTGGAATATATACATGATTCCTTTATCGCGTTATGCAAACGTAGTTTGTGTTCATTGGAAAAACTTCCGAAGGAAAATGAGAGGTTTGTTAATTTGGCCTTCGCCTATGTTTCATATTATGATTTTCTGTTGGGGTTGAATGATGGTCCAGTGTTTCCAAATGGCTATAGTATAGATTGTGCTGGTTCCAATGTTGACGTGAGAGATTTTTTAGGTGGGACTTTTGACTGTTTTCCTAATTTAGGGAGAGAGGCTAGGTGGGCGTGTGTTTGTTTATTTATTGATTGGTGTGCAGCGCGTCATTTGGATAAAGATGTACTACTAAATAGCATTTTATCTATGTGGAAGGAGGCTAGAAAAGAAAACAGTTTTATTGATTGGTTAAATGCAAGAAAGGAACTTCATGATTGGGTTTATGATTATGTGTCAGATAAGTTTTTGCGCGGAGGTAGGCCAAGTTGGATGAAAGTTTCGGATACTGATGCTAAAGTCATTCTTTATAAGAAAAAAGACGCAGTGATTACTTTTTTTGATATGCTTTCTCCAGTTTATAAGGAGATTGTCTTCTCTAAAATTAAAAAATCAGGTGCTCAGCAAAAATATAGAGTTAAATCACGGTTGGAAACTGCGGAGCGAAAAAAAATGCAGCTACCAATAAGTGAAGAGGTGAAGCTAAAACTAAAAAAACTTTCAG
>JBOFYP010000147.1:0-4420 GCA_051654725.1 Cetobacterium sp. | reverse complement strand
AAATGGAGTTTCTGCAGAATATGTTAAAATTGATGGAAGTAGAAGCAGTCAGTATATATCATCTATTTTAATGTCTGCTCCTAATTTTAAAAAACCTATCCATATCGAATTTACTGGAAGGGTTGTTTCTAGACCTTATGTAGATATGACTCTAGCTATGATGAATACTTTCGGAATCAGTTATCAAGAAAAAAATAATTCTATTTTTATTTCACCACAAAATTATTCTTGTACAGATTATTTAATTGAAGGTGATATGTCGTCAGCTTCATATTTTTTAGCAATGGCATTAATCAGTAATTCTGTTGTTACATTAAATAATTTTTTTAAAAATAGTATTCAGGGGGATTCTAAATTTTTAGATGTTTTAACTAAAATGGGATTAAAAATACTCTCTTTTAATCGAGATTCAATAACTGTCAAAGGCATAGAAGAGTATGAGGGTATACATTTAAGTATGAATGATATTCCAGATGTTGCTCAAACTTTGGCTGTTGTTGCTCTTTTTGCAAAAACATCTACAAAAGTGTGGGATGTTGAAAATATGAGAATAAAAGAAACTGATAGAATTACAGCTTTAAAAAATGAAATTTTAAAATTAAATGGAAATTTTAAAGAGTATCAAGATGGTTTTTTAATTACACCAAAACCTACAGCCTCTTATTGTGGTAACTCTTTAAATACTTATGATGATCATAGAATGGCTATGTCTCTAGCTTTAGCTGGTCTTAAAATTCCTAATATTAAGATTTTAGATTCTGATTGTGTTTCTAAAACTTTCCCTAATTTTTTCATGGAATTTAGTAAAATATATTCAAAGGTGATTGAATGAATAAAAAAATATTAAAATTTTTATTAGTATTTAGTATAATTTTTTCAAATGCTTTATCTATTGAAGAATATGATTCTGAAATTGCAGAGATGAAAGAACAAATAAAGCTTTTGCAAAAAGAAATTAAAATTTTAGAAGCTAAAAAAATTAATAAATTTAAACAGAAAGAAAATCAACCTAAAATAGGACTTGTGCTGAGTGGTGGTGGTGCTAAAGGATTCGCACATATAGGTGTCTTAAAGGTTTTAGAAGAAAACAATATAAAAGTAGATTATATAACTGGTACTAGTATGGGAGCTCTTATAGGAGCTTTATATTCTGCAGGCTATACTCCTAATCAAATTGAAAAATTAGTTTTAGATATAAATTGGCAAGAAACATTTAATGATAGTCCTAACTTGACAGATATCTCAATTGATCAACGATCTTTAATGAAAAATTATAATTTATCTTTAAAGTATGACAACTCTTTAAATTTTGCATTACCCAAGGGTATTCGAAATACTCAAAAAATATATTTAACTCTTAAAAATCTATTATGGAACATTGAACAAACAAAAGATTTTAAAAAATTACCAATACCTTTGGAGATTATTGCTACTGATTTAAACACTGGTAAAGCAAAAGCTTTTAATAGTGGTGATTTAGCAAAGGTTTTAACTGCTAGTATCTCTATTCCAACTATATTTGATCCTGTTATTATAAATGGTAATTACTATGTAGATGGTTTACTTTCAAGAAACTTTCCAGTTGAAGATGCATTTAATCTTGGTGCTGACATTGTTATTGGAGTTGACGTTGGAACTTCTTTACAGAAAAAAGAAGATTATGATATCTTAAGTGTTGCTGACCAAATAGTTGCTATACAGAGTACAGGTTCTACTAAAAAACAAAGAGATTTAGCTACAATCCTTATTGAACCTGATATTTCAGATTATAAAACAACTGATTTTAAGGATTTCGAAGCTATAAAATCTTTAGGTGAAAATGCTGCTAAAAAACAATTGAAAAAAATTCTTTCTTTTGGTCCAAAAATAAATAAGAAAAAAAGTTCTCTTCAATTTAAAAATAACTTTATTTTAAAAAATTTAGAAATTACAACTGAAACTAAAAATAATAATCACAAGCAAATAATATCTTCAATTTTTAAAGATTTTATCAATACTGATGTTAGCCCTGATACTCTAGAGAATTTAATGCTTAAAGTTTACAGTTTAAATTTTGTGAATAAGATATATTATACTTTTAAAGAGAATACACTTAAACTCAGTGTTGAAGAAAATCCTACTAATATTGTTGGTTTAGGTGTTGACTATCAAACAGACTACGGTACTACTATCTCAATTGGAACAGATATAAATTCTTTCAGAAAAATAGGAAGTTTATCTACTTTAGAAGCTACATTTGGAGATTACTACGGTCTTGACTTAAAAAATTTTTCATACTATGGCGTTTCTAATAAAATCGGATTATTAAGTAGCATAACTTATGAAGAGAATCCTTTCTTTTTATATCATGAAAAAAATAAAATAGGTAGCTACAAAAGTCAATCTACTAAAATTCAAACTGCTTTTGTTACTCAATATTCTAATCTGTTTTTATTTTCATATGGTGCTTCATTAAATTATGCAAATCTTAATTCAAATATTAGAAATGTATTTGATAATTCAATAGAATATTCTAAAAGTTATGGTGATATTTTCTTAGATGTAAACTGGGATAAAACTAATTCAATTGCTTTTCCTACAAAAGGATATAAAGGAGTTATCTCTCAAAGATGGGGTGGTAACTTAGGAAAAGATGATTTAAATTTCCTGTCTACAAATTATCTATCTACAAACTATCTTCCAATAACAAATAATATTAGTTTAACTGCTAAATTATTCGGTGGAAACGTTAGTGGTGAAGATATTCTTGCAGATAAATATATAAAACTTGGAGGACTTTCTGACGATACCTCTCAGAATACTTTCTCTTTTAGTGGGTATTATTTCCAAGAAAAGTATCTTTCATCTCTTTTTGGAGTTAGTTTTGGTATACAGCAAAAACTTAAAGAAAATCTTTATTTAACAGCTCACTGGGATGGTGCTACTTATAAATTTGTGAATGAAGATTTCAATATTAACTCTGGGTCTATTCTTTGGAAAGATTATTCTCAAGGAGCTAGTATCGGCTTAAATTATCTTAGCTTTATAGGACCTTTAAAGTTTAATATCTCTAAAGCCCAAGAATCTCATGATTACCTTTTCCAATTTAGTTTTGGATATAAATTTGAGTAAAAAAAACACCCTAAATAATCAGGGTGTTTTTTACTTTCAACTCTTTTGCTAATTTTTCTAATATCTCCAACTCTTTATTTGATGGAGATATTAATTTTTCTTGAAGCTCTTTTCTAACTCCAAAATTTCTATACTTAATTATTTTATATCTAATATCCGTATCCGCTATAACTGCTGATACATTTCTTATTATTAATTCATTATCAATACTATCCGAAAGTACTACCGTTCTTACTTCAAATAATTTTTTTATATTTTTCAAATAATTTAAATTTTCTATAACATTATCAACATCTTTTCCACATAAATCAAAATGCTCTTTTCTATTCCAAGCTTTAACATCTAGCATAAACGAATCTGTACTTTGAATAAATTCTCTATATTTTTCATCCTTTAAATCTAGACTTCCATTTGTATCAACAAAACAAGTTAAATTTGACCATTTTCCTTTTATTTTTTTAAAAAATTGAGTTATAAATTCATAATGAAGCGTACTCTCTCCACCACTAACTGTTACTCCTTTAATAAAAGGTTTAACTTTCTCTACTTCTTTTAAAAGTTCATCTACAGTTAATTCTATTATTTTAGGAGATGAATCAAATTTACATAATTTAGTACAATTATCACACTCTACACAAGCTTTTTGATTCCATTTTACTTTTTCATCTATTTTTGAAAGAGCACCTGTTGGACATAAATCAATACATTCAAAACAATTTTTACAAATATTTATAGTTTCTGGATTATGGCAATAACTACAATTGAAATTGCATCCTTGAAAAAATATTGCCATTCTATTTCCTGGTCCATCAACATTTGAAAATTTTATTATTTTATTTATCTTTGCTTTTAACATCTTATTCACTTCTTAATTTTCTATCTAAAGCTTTTGCATTATCCCTAGCACCTTTTCCAAGAATAGTCGTATCTCTTAAAACCTGTTCTCCTTTATCTAACTTTGCTATTTCAGATTTTTTTACTAAATATCCTGTAACTCTAACTACATCACAACTATCACTATATAGTGAAAAGAATCTCATATTATTTTCAAAAGCACCTTTTACTATATCTAATATCGCTTCTGGATTACTCTTAAAAGTTTCATCAAATACAAATATATCTCCAATACCACTTGGACAATACATATGGAATGGAGCTGATTGAACTATCTGTTCAAATATTTCTGGCTCTTCTCCAACAGGTATTCTACACCCAGGACTTTCGTTTCTGTCTGTATCAATTCCTACTTGTGCATGTAGCAAATGATTATTTTCAAAAAATTCTCCTGCATATTTACTTTTATGAGCCT
>JBOFYP010000146.1:0-1331 GCA_051654725.1 Cetobacterium sp. | reverse complement strand
CGATACAAGCAAAGCGTTCTTTGTAGAAGCTATCCCATCCACTGGTTTCTAATACAGTATTGAGCGAGTCGTTGTTCCTCAACTCAGCATCAATGACGCAGCTAATCAACATGCCGCGATCAACCATTGTGCTTAATACTGGGTTTGTTTCCAGATTTGTAAATCGTTCTTCGATTCCGAATAGTCCCAGTATAGCAGTGATTGTGTTTTGCATTTGTTACTCCTTGAATGTAGCTACTGTAACGTTCGCCATTACGATGTTGTAAGTATTAGCAGCTGATTTCTGATATAAATTGTTTGGGATTGTTTTAGTAGATGGCACTACCGGCATTGAGTCTACTGGCATTGTAGTGATACCGCCGCCATTTCCGTTCTCGTAGCAGATAATCATTACATCATCACATTTGAGAGCTACTCTGCGAATATGGCTTGCCTTAATACCCGTCTCTTTGTACAGAACGCGCATACAGTTCATAGCGGTATGCATAGAGACTTCCCAGAGTGAAATCTCAGGGCGGTTCTTAACACATACGGGGATAACCCCATTCTGTAACCGATCAATGAACTTAGCGGGTTGCATATCGAACCATTCGCTACAGAACTTACGTAAGTCTGCACTTTTAACGTTTAGTTCTTTTAACACTTCTGGCATTTTATAGCCATTATCGCGCATGCGTACCATTGTACCTAACAGCGCACTGATTCTTACTTCATTCATTTTAAATACCCACCAAGATTTGTAGACCAGTATGCATACCTGCAAGCGGTGCTTGTGTAATGTAGTGTTCTTCTAATGCTATCCGTTCTAACTTACCGTCAGCGTCATAGGTTATCACTGTACCGTCTGTACCTAATAGACATGCAATACCGTTATATCCGCAAACACACTTAAACTCAAAGTCGGCAATCACTTTATACAGCTCGTTGATAGTGAGGCCATATGTATCCATGATCACTGGCTCAATCTGTCTGCGCGAAGCTGGTAATCTAGACTGAATATCCGTAAATGATAACTTTGGTTCATTACGCTTTATCTGCAGCGCTAATCTAACGCAGGTTAGTCTAAATTTGTTCTTGTAAATTGTATTCATGAATTAAGCCTTTTACCTTACCACTCAGTTTATCCGCTTTCTTGAAGTGTACGCCTAACTGTAACTTAGTTGGCAATACGATATTGTGTACACACTTAGGTTTACCTTTAGCGTATACGAATTCGATCATTAAGTTATCGAATGTGAAATCAGCTACGCCTATCCCACCAATAACATACTTCAGATTATCATACATCTTTGCGAAACTAGGTTCTTTACCGAGATCCTGTATCAGCTTGA
>JBOFYP010000145.1:0-2082 GCA_051654725.1 Cetobacterium sp. | reverse complement strand
CTATTTTTATTTTTTCTTCAGGTAACCATGGAATATAAATAAAATTTATTTTAGGATATTGTAACATCAAATTTTCTAAATATTGAAAAGTTATAAAAGAAGCAATAATAATTTCTGAAGTTTGAGCATTATCATTTTTACTTTTAGAAGAGATTAGATTTAATGTTTTATTTTGATTCTCATAGTTAACTTGGATAAATTTCTTTTTCTTTAAAGTGTTTGTAATATCAGTTCCAATAACATCAGCTATAATTCCATCAACTTGATCTAACACTTCAATAGCAATTGTAATGTTGTTGTAGTTAGCAAGACTATAATGTATTGCTTTTTCGAATGAAAATTTAAAAGACTCGGATACAATAAATTTATTCATGTATTCCTCCAAAATTTAAAATTAATTTTTTAATTTGATTATTATTTTTTGAAGTTTTAGCACTATTAGAATCTTCATTCTTTCTTGAATTTTTAGTAGTTTTTTTGTGATCACAAAAATAAAAATCATTAAGTTTAATTTCGAAAACTTCTTCTTTTTGATTGATATTTTGATTGATGTTTTTTTCTATAATTTTTTTACTTGAACGAAGAATTTTTTTATATTCATTTGACTCAAAATAAATTATTTTATCATTCATTTTTAATCACTCCTTATTTAAAAAATTAAAATATATTCTTCGGCAGAATCTCTTTCTTTAAAGCCAAAATATTCATAAAACTTTGCGATATCTTGATTTAATGGAGTTAAGACAATTCCACTTATACAATTATATTTTTTACTTAATTGAGAAATATTATTAATAATATATGTAAAAACAGCTGTTCCTATTTTTTGTCTTTGGTAATTTTTATTTATTGCAAAATAATCTATATTAACAAATGTTTGAATTTCGTTTTCATATCCTCTTCTATTAAAACTGATGTTTTGAAAATGAAAAGAGAAAAAACCAATATATTCGTTATTATAAAAAATTTCAAAAATCCCTCTAAATTT
This sequence comes from Cetobacterium sp., assembly GCA_051654725.1. Lineage (GTDB taxonomy): Bacteria > Fusobacteriota > Fusobacteriia > Fusobacteriales > Fusobacteriaceae > Cetobacterium_A. The sequence continues at coordinate 1,094 of JBOFYP010000145.1, read as the reverse complement.
GTTTTCATGATATAAAGAAGATGAATACTTTATAAAATAATCAAGTTGGCTATGGGAAGAATTTGAACTCTTAAATTTATTTCGTTCATTAGTTAGTTTACTATTGTATAAACGAATTTCCAAATCTAGTGAAGTATTTGTATTTGGATTGGTAATTTTTATGTTTCCCTCCATATAATCTCCTATATTAAAATTTTTACTTAATTTTAGTATATCATTTTTTTTAAAAAAAAAGAAGAAGTTATATCTAAAGATGGAAAAAATAGATTATATAGATTCACTTAGAGCATAGAAGAGTTTTTTTATTGTAAAAAAATGTGGAGTGATGGTATAATATCAAAAAAAGTAATAATAATAAAAATATCTAAAAGTAACTTTAGATTAATAAAGTTATAGAAATAGATAGGAGAGAGAAAAGATGAAAGATGACTCTAAACAGTTATTAAAACTATTAAAAGCGAGTGAATCGTTATTAACAGAAGAGTTTGTAGAAAAGCTTTTAAGAATAAAAGATTTAGAAAGGGTATTGGAAAAAGAACTCGAAGGTTTGTTGAGTAGAAAAGAAAGAACAATAAAAAAACATGCAGTATATCTATTCAATTTAATCGTAATTTTAGCTCGATTAAAAAATAAAAAGTTAATATATAATATTATATTGTTATCAAATTATGCAAATAAATTTTTAGAAAAAGTTTTTGGTGAACACTTAAAAGACTTTGATTCAATTTGCTTTGAAATGATATCGGGAAATGAACGGATTTATTACGAAAATATAAAAGGTAAATCTAGTAAAATAGCGTTGTCAATGATAGTTGCTTTAGTTCAAAAGTATAGATTAAGTAATGATAGAGAAGAAAGAAAAAAGTTAGAAAATTATATTATAGACATAGCAAATGAAAATTCAGTTGATAAAGAGTATGCTGTCATTAAGTTAATATCAATTATGGAAAATGGCTATCCTAAGGCAGTTAGAAACTTCAATGCTGTAATAAAAAAAGTAAAAAAAGAAAATGTACTAATTTTGATAGAAAAATATCTAGATGGAGAAAAAGAGAGAAAAAGAATTCAGAAAAAAAATAGTGGAAATATAGTTT
>JBOFYP010000144.1:0-6023 GCA_051654725.1 Cetobacterium sp. | reverse complement strand
AATACAAATAAAATTAGAACAAATAATATAATTATATAATACTCCATATTAAAAACCCCTATATTCTTTTAAATATTTTCTATTTTCAGCGAAAGTGTATTGAAAATATGTCATCATAAATACTATTAAATACATTTTTTTTAATAATAAATATTGCTTAAAGTTGTTTTTTTTAAAATAATAAAACATACTTCTATCAGCTATTATTCTTTTAGTATTTTTTACGTTACCCCAACTTCCACCATCATAATGTAAAATATTTGGACCTTTAACTAAAAAATTTTTATATCCTACTTTTTTTAATTGAAATTGTAAATCTGTTTCTTCGTAATACATAAAAATATTTTCATCAAATCCCAAACTTTTTTCAAATATACTTTTTTTTATAAATAATGCTGCTCCTGTTACAAAATCTACTTCCATAATATTTTCAGTTATTTTTTCTTTTATTTTCAAATTTAGTATTTTTCTTAAATAATATTTGAGCCTTGAATTAATAATATTTTTAACTGTAGGAAAAGTTCCATAAGAATAATTATCATTCATATTTATATCTTTTAAAATAGTTCCTAAAGCACCTATTTTATTTATTTTTATATAACTATCATATAATAATTTTATAGCATTATTTAACAATAAAGTATCTGAATTTAATAAAAAAATATACTCACCACTTGAATTTTTTACACCAATATTATTTGCTTTTCCAAATCCATAATTTATACTATTTTTTATTAACTTTACCTTTGGTAATTTAGCGATTTCTTCTATACTTCTATCTTGAGACATATTGTCAACTACAATTATTTCATATGAAATACCATTAGTTAATGCATTGATAGAATCAATACATTCTTTTACTAATTTAGTTGTATTATAATTTACAATAATTATACTTACTTCAATCATTTTTAATCAAACTCCTTATTTAATATTTCAAACCATTTTTTTAAAATATCTTCGTTATTCCATTTTTTTAAAAAGTGATTTATTTTAAATTGCATTTTTTTTCTTTGTTCAAAATTATTGATTAATTTATATAATTTTTTTATATACAATTCTTTTGAAAAATTTGAAATTAGATATCCTGTATAATTATTCTGAATTATATCTCTAGGACCACTTGGACAATCAAATGATATACAAGGTATTCCAAAAGACATAGCCTCCAATAAAACCATTCCAAAACCTTCATATCTAGAAGTAAAAGCAAAAATTGAAGCTTCTTCAAAATATTCATTAACCTCTTTTTTAGGAGGTAATAGCTTTACTTCTTCTTGTAATCCATACTTTTTTATTTGTTGTTTTAACTTTTCTTCGTTTTCTCCTTTACCTACTATATGCAATTTCCAGCCTATTGTTTTTTGTTTTTTAAATAATTCATTCCAAATTTCAATTAAAGTATCTTGCTGTTTATCATCTGTATATCTTCCAATATTTAAAACTATTTTATTTTTTAAATCATTTTTTTTATTATTTTGAAATGTGTTTAAATGAGGAATATAAACTGCTGGATACCCTTCTTTTAAATATAATTCTGTATCCATAGTTGATGGAACGATCAACTTATGTGCTTTTGGATAAACTATTTTTTTTATAAAATTATAAATTTTATTGTATCCAAACTTTGATCCGTGTTCGCTTATCAAAAGTTTTTGATTTTTTGTTTTTATCAATATAATCTCTAAAGCTTCCAGTGGCGAAACAACATATATAAAGTCAGGATTTATAGTTTTAATTTTATTTTTTAGCTTTATACTTCCTAATAATAAATTTTTTAACACTGAAAATATTCTACTTATTTTAGATTTATGTAAATCTAATTCTAAATAATTGTTCAAATTTTGAATTTCAATATTTTCATTCAATTTATAAAAACTTTTTTTCCTATCCTTTGTTAATAAAATTATTTTTACATCACTTGATAATTCATTAAGTAAATTTGCAACGACTCTTTCTATTCCTCCAGCTGGAGACATGCTATTTATATAGATTAATAATTTTTGCATTAAATTTTCTCCCACTTTTTCGTTTCAAAATTATATTTTTTTACAATTTTAGCTGGTGCTCCAACTATTACACAATAATCTGGGAATTCTCCACGAACTACTGAATTAGCTCCTACAATACATTGTTTTCCTAATTTCGTTCCTGCTTGAATAGCAACTCCGTAACCTATAAAACAATTTTCTCCAATTACAGTTTCCTTTACTATAAATTTTTGATCCATAATGTGCTTATCTAATTCTGTATAGTCATGATCTATATTTGTTATAAAAACATTCCCTGATATCGTTGTATTTTTTCCAATAATTAAATTAGAAGCAGAAGTAATATGTATGTTTTGACCTATTGCCACATTTTGCTCTATTTTTATAACACCACCATTATGTGTTTCTAATCTAGCTCCTGGATAAATCCTAACTTTTTTTCCTATAAATATTTTTTTTGTATTATATAAAAATACTGGTTTTCCTATATAGCCTATCATTTCAAATTTACCAAAGATAGCTTTATAAAATATTGCTCGAATAATCCAAAATATTTTTTGTATCACTTAACTCACCTTTCTTAATTTTACAATAGCTATTCTTCTTAGATTTTTTAAGCAATAAAATATTTTATAAAAATAATAATAAAATATATTTATATTTTTCAACTCATATATTTCTTTTAAGTTTTTTTGACATCCTTTTTCCATTTCAGTTAAGTTTGCTGATAAGCCACTATGACCAAAACTTGGTTTTCCACCACCAGTTATAACTAAAGTTTCACTATACATGTAAAAATTCTTTTTTGCACATATCCTCAACCAAAAATTACCATCTTCTGCATATTTTTGATTTTCATCATAATAACCTACTTCTTTTAATATTTCTTTTTTAAAAATTGCTGTTGATGTTTGTGGAAACATTTTGATTAAAAGGTCATTTAATTTAACTTTATTCAATCCTTTTAGTTCTTTAAAAAATATTTTTGTTTTTTCTTGATTTCTTTCACAACCCAAAAAATCAATTTCTATATTTTCGTTTAACTGTTCTATTTGAATTTTTAGTTTATTTTTTAACCATTCATCATCCGAATCTAATAATGCTATATACTTTCCTGATGCTATTTTTAACCCTGCATTTCTAGCTGTAGAAACTCCACCATTTTTTTTATCTATTATTTTAAAATCAATATTTGATTTAATCAATTTGTTTTTATAATTTTCTACAATTTCTAACGAATTGTCTTTTGATCCATCATTTATAACAATAATTTCCATATTACCATTATAAGTTTGATTCACTACTGAATTTAAAGCTCTTTCTATTGTATCTTTTGAGTTATACATTGGAATAACTACTGATACCTCTATGTTATTCACCAAATATCTCCTCCAACCATTTTCCTATGCTATATTTTTCATAAATAGAATTATTTATCTCTTTGTATTCACTTTTGATAAATTCAGAATCTAACTCTGGATTATCTCTATCTATAATTCTTATATTATTTTCATTATAGAAATCATAATTTACTATATCTTTGTTTGTTGTTAATAACTTTTTTTTCATTCCAAGCATCTCTATACTTCTCATTGTTAATCCTGTTTGTTTTGGATGTTGAATATCTATTATAACTTTAGATTTTGATATTATATCTAATATTTCATTTTTTGAAATTGAATTAAAACTGAAATCATTTATATCTGTTTTTAAATAACTTTTATCTGTTAATTTCTTTAAATAAAATAATGCTTTACTAGGAAAATACATGAAAAAATAAGTTTTGAAGTTTTCTTCTAAACCTTCATTTTTTAAACTTTTCAAAATTCTATATCTATCACTATGTGTTGTTCCTATAAAAGTTAAATCATGATTAAATATTTTATTATCTGCTTTAGATGAATATTCATCTAAATAAAATAAAGGTCTAAATTTAAATCGATCATCATTTTTACAATCCTCTCTATCAAAACTAAAATGTTTATCAAATATATCTAAAATCTCTTTAGCATTATTTTTGTTTTTTATAGAATCCCATAAATATATTATAAATTCTGCTTTTTTTTGTTTTGATTTAAATTTTATAAGTAACTCTTTAGTCACAGTTTCTGGATTTATAAAAAATACAAAATCATAATCTGTATTTTCAGTTTTTATTATTATATCAGAGTAATATTGATTTATTTTATTGATTATCATTTTTTTATTAAACCTTATTAATGCTTTAGTTAAATTATTCGGATTCATTCTTTCATCATAATAATCAACTTTGGCTCCAAACTCTTCTAATTTTTTTACTATTTCATTTTCATAATTAAAAAATTTAGGTGCAAATAACAGAATTTTTTTATTTTTTAATAATTCCACTATTTATACAACCCTTTCTTTTTCATCTCTTCTATAGATTTTTCATAATTATCCTCTTCTACACTTTGAGTTTCGACCCAATTTACAAAATTAGATATTCCTGTTTTAAAATCTACTTTAGATTCGAATCCTAAAAGATTGTTTATTTTTGTTAAATCAGCATAATTATGTCTTATATCTCCAAGTCTATAATTTCCACTTATTGCTATTTTAACATCTGAACTATATTTTTCTTTTAAAATTTCTGCTACCTCTTGAACGGTTATAGCAACTCCTGTTCCTACGTTGAATGTTTCATAATTTGCAGAATCTTTCTCTATTCCTAGGATTGTTGCATCTACAACATCATCAATATAAACAAAATCTCTACTCTCTTGACCATCTTCAAATATATTAATATCATTTCCATTCTTAATTCTTGTAGAGAAAATAGATAATATTCCTGTGTATGGATTTTTTAATGATTGTCCTGGTCCATAAACATTTTGATATCTATAAGCTACCACTGGTATTTTTAATGATTTTCCAACAATCATGCACATCTCTTCTTGAGCTTGTTTTGTAAATCCATATACTGAACTTGGATGCTTTTTAGTTTCTTCTGTAGTCGCTTTTAATTCTACTGTAATATCACATATTGGACATTTTACATTGAAATCTTTTTTAGACATATAGCTATCTATTCTTTCCTCTGGATAAACAATTCCATGAGTAGGACAAATATATTCTCCCTCTCCATATATTGCTCTAGAAGAAGCTATAATTATTTTTTTTACACTATGCTCTTCATTTGTTAAAATGTCTAAAAACTCTGAAGTTCCTTTTATATTAACATCAATATATCTATTTATTTCATACATAGATTGACCCGTTCCTGTTTCTGCTGCTAAATGAACAACAACATCTACATTTTTTAGAGCTTTTGTCCAATCCTCCCTACTTTCAACGCTTCCTAAAATAAACTCAACCTTTCCCTCTATATTTTTATAAAGCTCCGATTGTTTGTAGTCTAATCCATGAATCTGTTCAGACATGTTGTCTAATATAGTTACTTTATAACCTTTTCCTAATAATTTTAATGCTAAGTTACTTCCTATAAATCCTGAACCACCTGTTATTAAAACATTCTTTTTTTCCATTTTTACATCCCCTTTCCAAACAGCACTACTTTTACTGTTTTAAATAATATTATAATATCCATAGCTATATTTTGATGTTTTATATAATAAATATCATACTCTAGCTTTTTCTTGGCATCATCCAAGCTCGCTCCATACGGGTACATTACCTGTGCCCAACCTGTTAGTCCAGGTTTAACTGCGTATCTTAACTTATACATATTGATTTTTTTCTCATAATCTTTACCAAGTTCATCCCACTCTGGTCTAGGACCAACAAAGCTCATCTCTCCATTCAAAACATTTATAATCTGTGGCAACTCATCAAGTCTTGTTTTCCTTATAAACTTTCCTACCAGTGTTATTCTGTCATCTTTTTCAGATGCATATTTTGAATGTTCCTCTGGATTATGTAATCTCATAGATCTAAACTTTACTATCTGAAATACATTTCCACCCATTCCAATTCTATTCTGTTTAAAAAATGCTGGATTACTGAAGAATTTTTTTGGATTATCAAGTTTTACTAAAAAATATGTCAATATCA
>JBOFYP010000143.1:0-3666 GCA_051654725.1 Cetobacterium sp. | reverse complement strand
TTCCCCTAGATAAATCATAAGGAGAAATTTGTACCGTTACTTTATCTCCTGGTAAAATTTTGATATAATTCATTCTCATTTTTCCAGAAATGTGCCCTAAAATTGTGTGTCCATTTTCTAACTCTACTTTAAACATCGCATTTGGAAGGGCCTCTAATATAGTTCCTTCTAATTCGATAACATCCTTTTTCGACATACTACCTCCTATCGAACAGAAATTCATATTATTTTAACATTTATTTTACAAAAAGTCTAGTTTAATTTTAACTATTTTTTCTTGTTTTTATTAAGCTAATTCAGTTAAAATAACAGGCTTTCCATCTATTATGGCAACAGTGTGCTCGAAGTGAGCTGAACGTTTTCCGTCCCTTGTTACTACTGTCCATCCATCATTAGTTATATTCACTTTGTAAGTACCAATATTAACCATTGGCTCTATTGCTAAAACCATTCCATCCTCAATTTTAATACCTCTACCTTTTCTTCCGTAATTAGGTATACAAGGATCTTCATGCATAGCTTTTCCTACTCCATGCCCAGCAAAATCTCTAACTACAGAAAATCCATTTGATTCAACGTATTTTTGAATTGCGTTTCCTACGTCTCCCAATCTATTTCCTGTAAACATTTGCTCTATTCCTATTCTTCTAGCTTCTTTAGTAACATCAATTAACTTTTGTGATTCTTCGTCAATTTCTCCTACTGGATAAGTTATTGCTGAATCTCCATAATAACCATCCATCCTAGCAACTACATCAATACTTACAATATCTCCATCTTTTAAAATTCTAATCTCTTTTGGAATACCATGAACCACTTCTTCGTTTACAGATATACACGAACCTGCAGGATAAGGATTTATAGGTCCTCCAACTCCAACAGTAGCTAATTCTGCTCCATTCTCAATTAAATAATTTTCAATAATTTTATTCAATTCATAAGTTGAAATACCTGCTTTTATATACTGTGGAAGATACTCAGTGTATAATTTAGCTATTAATTGGCATGGTTTTTTTATTTTTTCTATCTCTTCTTTAGTTTTTAACATAATCATATTTTCCTTTCTAGGTTCTAAAAAATTATCCTAAAATATTAAAGATTTCTTTAGCAATATCATTTATCTCTTTAGTTCCATCTAATTCAGCCATAACTCCTCTTTCTGTATAAAAATCAAATAAAGGTGCTGTTTGCTCATGATATGCTGACAATCTTTTTTCTACTGTATCTTTATTATCGTCTTTTCTGATAATTAAATCTGATCCACAATAGTCACATTTATTTTCTACTTTTGAAGGATTATTTTCTACATGGAAAGATACTCCACACTTCGAACAAACTCTTCTTCCAGTTACTCTTCCTACAATTAATTCGTCAGGTACATTTAAAGAAATAACTTTATCTAAATTCATACCTAAATCTTTTAAAAGTAATTCTAGCGCTTCTGCTTGAGCTAATGTTCTTGGGAATCCATCTAAAATAAATCCTTTTTTACAATCTTCTTGAGATAATCTATCTTTTATTATTCCTATTATTGTAGAATCTGGAACTAATTTCCCTTCATCCATGAACTTTTTAGCTTCCATACCCATTGCAGTTCCTTCAGTTATTGCTGCTCTAAGCATATCTCCAGTTGAAATTTGTGGAATTCCATATTTATCTATTATGAATTTCGCTTGAGTTCCTTTTCCTGCACCAGGTGCTCCAAATAACATTATGTTCATTATAATTTCATCTCCTTTGTTTTTAAATAAAAAGGGCACGACATATGCCGTGCCAAGATTTTATAAAAATCCTTTATATTCTTTCATGATAAGATGAGCATCTATTTGTTGTACTGTATCTAGAGCTACACCAACAACTATTATTATTCCTGTTCCACCAAAAAATACTGGTAGTCCAAGTGATTTAAATAGTACCATTGGCGCAATTGCGATTAAAGCTAAAAATATAGCTCCACCCCAAGTTATTCTAGTTACAACTCCTTCAAGATAATCAGCTGTATCTGCTCCAGGTCTAATACTTGGAATTGTACCTCCACCTTGCTTTAAGTTTTCAGCTACCTTTTCAGGGTCAAAAACTATAGAAGTATAGAAGAATGAGAAGAATATAATTACAGCAGCAAATAGTATTAAATATACAGGATGCTGGTCACTAAATATTCTAGCAAGTATTACTTTTCCAGAAAACCCTCCTGGAAGAACGTTTACTACTAAAGAAGGAATCATCATAACTACCGAAGCAAATATAACTGGCATAACACCTGAACTATTTAGCTTCAATGGTATATATGAGTTTTGACCCATTCCATTATTTCCAGCAAATCCTCTTCCTACATAGTGAACTGGTATTTTTCTTTGCCCTAATTGGAAAACAACAATTCCAGCAATTGTTAAAATTGCAGAAAATCCAACTAATAACAAAACAGGAATAAGAAACTTACTCCCTCTCATATCTTGTATAGTTTGGATAACAGCTCCTGGTGCTCCTGAAATAACATTTAAAAATATCAGTAGTGAAACTCCGTTACCTATACCTTTGATAGATATCTGTTCGCCTACCCACATTAAAAATACTGTTCCTGCAGTCAAAGTTGTTATTGTTGATAAGAAAAATGTAATCCCTGGTGTTGTTACTAATCCAACAGATTGTAACCAAGTACATACTCCAATTCCTTGAACTATGGCAATTACAATTGTCAAATATCTGCTCCATTGAGTTATTTTATTTCTTCCAGATTCTCCCTCTTTTTGAATTTCTTCAATTTTAGGTATAATTACTGAAATTAAACTAAATACTATTGATGAATTGATATATGGTACAATTCCCAATGCAAATATTGATACTCTTTGGAAAGCCCCACCTGAGAACATATTAATATATCCTAGTAAATCGCTTTGCGCAGTCATTTGAGCTAAACGATCAATGTCCACGCCAGGAGCAGGGATATAAGTCCCTACCCTAGCTACTAGGAACATTAACAAGGTGAAGATGATTCTCTCTCTCAGTTCCGGAATTTTAAATATACCTCTAATCTTCGTTTCAAACTTTTCAATTAAACCCAAAATTCTTCACCCCACATTGAAATAACTAGATGTGTGTTACTTGTTGTTTTTTGCTACATCAGCAAAAGTTTTAACTTCTATAATTTCTACAGATCCACCTTTTGCTTCGATAGCTGATTTTGCAGAAGTAGATACTTTATGAGCTTTAACAGAAACTGTTTTCTCAAGTTCTCCATTTCCTAAAACCTTGATTCCAGAAAGAGTTTTCTTAATAATTCCAGCAGCTACTAAAAGCTCAGGAGTTACTTCAGTTCCTTCTTCGAATCTATTTAAATCAGATAAATTTATTATTGCATAATCTTTTCTGAATATAGCGTTAGAGAATCCTCTTTTTGGAGTTCTTCTATATAAAGGCATTTGTCCACCCTCGAAGTAAGGTTTTACCCCTCCTCCAGCTCTAGAGTTTTGACCATTGCTTCCTTTTCCAGCAGTTTTTCCTAAACCTGAAGATTCTCCTCTTCCGATTCTTTTTCTAGCTTTTCTTGGTACAGAAGGCTTTAATTCATTTAATTTCATTGATTATTGCACCTCCTCTACTTTTATTAGGTAAGAAATTAGAGCGATTTTCCCTTTTAACTCAGGAGTCACGTTATGCTCTCTAACA
>JBOFYP010000142.1:0-39255 GCA_051654725.1 Cetobacterium sp. | reverse complement strand
AAGGTTACTTAAGTGTTAAAAGAGGTTGTGACACAGGAGCTTGTGGTCTTTGTACAGTACTTTTCAATAATTCACCTATTCTTTCTTGTAGTACTCTTGCTGCTAGAGCTGAAGGTAAACAAATATTTACAATTGAAGCCTTTCCAACTGAAGCTAAAATGTTTGCAGAATTTATGACAACTGAAGGTGCTGAACAATGTGGTTTTTGTTCTCCTGGATTTACTTTAACTGTAATCGCTATGACTAAAGAACTACAAAATCCAACTGATGATGAAATAATGCATTATTTAAATGGTAATCTTTGTAGATGTAGTGGATATGTGTCTCAGCTTAGAGCAATTAAAAATTACATGGAGGCGATTAAGTGAAAATAGTTAATACTTCGGTTAAAAAAATTGATGGTATAGGAGTTGTTACAGGAAATCCTGCTTATACTGAAGATTTAATTTTAAACAATAACGTTTTAACAATTAAATTACTTCGATCACCACATGCTTTTGCTAAAATCAAAAATGTTGATGCCTCTATTGCTTTAAAAGTTCCTGGAGTAGAATGTATTTTTACTCACAATGATACTCCTAAAACTAAATTTACTTTAGCTGGACAAAGTTTTCCTGAACCCTCTCCTTATGATAGAAGAATTTTAGATGAATATGTCAGATATGTTGGAGACCCAGTTGCTATAATAGCTGCTGAAGATGAAAAAGCTGCTGAAAAAGCTATGAAATTAATAAAAGTTGATTATGAAATTTTAGAGCCTATTTTAGATTTTGAAAAATCTATTGATTCTCATATAATTATACATCCAGATGAAGTTCATACAAATTTTGATATTGGTTATGAGAGAGAACGAAACATTGCAGCAAAAGCTTTTGCTGAAAAACCTGGTGTTAACGAAGGATTCCTTAATAGTGATATTATTCTTGAAAGAACATATTACACTCAACCACAAATGCATGCTATGATGGAAACATATAGATCATACAGCTACTTTGATGTAAACGGAAGATTGACAACTGTTACTTCTACTCAAATCCCATTTCATGTGCGTAGACATTTAGCTAGAGCATTAGAAATGCCGAGTAGTAAAATAAGAGTTATTAAACCAAGAATTGGTGGTGGATTTGGAGGAAAACAAACAGCAGTTTGTGAAATATATTCAGCTTTTGTAACATTAAAAACAGGGAAACCATCTAAAATTATATATAATAGAAAAGAAACTCACACTTGTACAACTACAAGACATGGAATGAGATTGGATGTTAAAATTGGATCTGACTTAGAAGGAAATATAAAGGCAATTGATATAAAAGCTCTTTCTAATGCGGGGGCTTATGGAGAACATGCTCCTACAGTTACATCTTTGGTTTCATATAAAACATTCCCTCTTTATGATTCTGTTCCAATGAAATTTACTGCTAATATTGTTTATTCAAACACTATGAATGGCGGAGCTTTTAGAGGTTACGGAGCAACTCAGGGTACTTTTGCTGTAGAATCTATTATCAATGAATTATCTCATCAACTTAATTTAGATCCAGCTGAAGTTAGAATGAAAAATTTAGTTGAACCAGCTGAAGGTAAATATATAACTAGTGGCGATATTAAAAAATGTATCGAAATTGGAAAAGAAAAATTCAATTGGAATGAGAAAAAAGTTTCAAGAGAGATTAGTCCAAATAAAATTAGGGCAGCTGGTATGGCAGTTACTATGCAAGGGTCTGGTATAGCTGGTATTGATACTGCTGCTGCAACTATAAAGCTAGGAGATAGAGGTGATTTCACTTTAATGGTTGGGGTTACAGATATGGGACAAGGATCTGATACTGTTTTATCTCAAATCGCTGCTGAAATTCTCGATGTTCCGATGGAAAAAATTTCTATTCATTCAGCTGATACTGATGTTTCTCCTTATGATCCTGGTGCTTATGCATCTAGTGGTACTTATGTAACTGGAAATGCTGTTATTATTGCTGCTAATAAGATGAAAGATGAAATCATTAAAGGAGCTTCTGAGATGTTTAAAACATCTCCTGAAAAGATTGAATATTGTAGTGGAACATTAAAAATTGATAATAATATAATCTCTTTAGATGAGTTTGCTCAACGTTCTATCTCTTTTGAAGGAATGAATCAAATTACAACGACTGGTACTTGGGGAGGAAATACTTCGCCGCCACCATTTATTGCTGGTTTTGCTGAAGTTGAAGTTGATACTTTAACTGGTGAAATTGAAATAATTGATTTCTTATCTGTTGTTGATTGTGGAACTACAATAAATCCTAATTTAGCTCGAGTTCAAGTTGAGGGTGGTACTTCTCAAGGAATTGGACTTGCTCTTTTTGAAGATATTAAGTATGATAAAAAAGGGAAAGTTATGACAGACTCTCTAATGCAATATAAAATACCATCAAGACTTGATTGTAAAAATATTAGAGTTGAATTTTCAAATTCTTATGAAAAAACAGGTCCTTTTGGTGCTAAATCAGTTGGTGAAGTTGTTATAAATACTCCTGCTCCTGCAATTGCAGATGCTATCTATAATGCTTCAAAAGTTAGAGTTCGTTCTCTTCCTGTTACTTCTGAAAAGGTTTTAACTGGAATCTTTAATCTATGAAATCATTTTTTAATATAAAAAAAGGTGATATTGTTTCAATCACTGGAGCTGGTGGAAAAACATCTCTTATGTTTTTCTTAGCCAATACTTTAAAAAAACATGGATCAGTTTTAATTGCTACAACAACTAAAATTTTTAAACCTAAAATTACAGAAAATAATAGTTTTATTTTCATCTATCCTGAGGAGCTTGATTCTTTATCTCCTCAGGATAATTTTATACATATTTATTGTCCAAAAATTGATAATAATAAAATTTTAAGTGCTAGTTTTGAAGAATTAAATAAATTAAAAAATTATTTTGATTATATTCTAATTGAAGCTGATGGAAGCTCTAGTAAACCATTAAAAGGTTGGAGAGAAAATGAACCAAATGTAACTCCAATTACAACTAAAACAATAGCAGTTATTGATATTACAGCTTTAGGAAAAAGTAAAACCGAAGAAACTATACATAGACTCGAATTATTTCAAGAACAGTATTTTAATAAAGATTTAATTATTAAAGAAAATGATTATATCAATTACATAAATTCTAATAAATTTTTCCTTGATGATAACTCTGAAAAAATATTATTTTTTAATAAAATTGAATCAATTAAAGAATTTCAAAGTTTATTTAACATTATTAATGGATTTAATTTTTTAGGAAAAATATATTTTGGAGCTGTTTTTAAAAAAGAATTTAATGAATTTAAAAGTGTAACACCTATTGTTCTAGCTGCTGGATTTTCAAAAAGATTTTTAGGAGATAAACTTAAATTTGAAATTAACAATATCTCCATACTCGAAAGAACTCTTAAGAATATTTCTGAAATAAATTTTAAAGAAAAAATAGTCGTTGGAAAAAATAGTTTTCATAACTATCTATCTAATCATTATGATTTTCAATTTGTCCAAAATAACAACTCTAAAATTGGGCAAAGTTATTCTGTAGTTTTAGGGACTTCCGAAGCTACATCTGATGGTTATCTTTTTATTCCTGGAGATATGCCTTTTTTAAAAAAAGATTCCCTTATTAAAATAATTTACAAATTTCAATACAACAATAAAATTATTGTTCCTTTTATAAACGAACAAAAAACAGCACCTGTTTTATTTCCTAGTAATTATTCTGATAAATTATTGCAATTAAAAGGAGATAACGGTGGTAAAGAAATTTTAAAAATAGAAACTTTTATAAAATGTAATTTTAAAAACTCAAATGAGTTTTTTGATATAGATACAAAGAATGATTTAGAAAAATTTAAATACTCGGAGGAACAAATATGAAATTATTAGAAGAATACATTGAAAAATACGGATCAGTAAAAGATAGCTCTATCCTTAAAGTTGATAGCTTTATAAATCATCAAATAGATCCTGTACTTATGATAGAAATTGGAGAGGAATTTAAAAAACGTTTTGAAGGTAAAAACATAAACAAAATTTTAACTATTGAAGCTTCTGGTATTGCTATTGGTATTGCTGCTGCATACGCTTTCAAAGTTCCTATGGTTTTTGCAAAAAAGAAAAAACCTTCTACTATGGGAGAGGCTTACAATGCTAATGTTCATTCTTTTACAAAAAAAACTGATTACAACATAACTGTTTCTAAAGAATTTTTATCTTCTGAAGATAATATTCTTATCGTTGATGATTTTTTAGCTATGGGAAATGCTATAATTGGATTAAAAAGTATTGTTGAGCAATCTGGTGCTTCTGTTGCTGGTGTAGGAATTGTTATTGAAAAAGGGTTCCAACCTGGTGGAGAGATATTAAAAAAACAAGGAATCCATTTAGAATCCCTTGCAATTATTGATTCTTTAGAAAATAATACAATTGAATTAAGAAAATCAAGCAACTAAAGCTGGTAAAAATCCTAATATTGTAAAAACTATTACAATTATTAGGATTTTTTTATTTTCTTTTTTCAAAACTTCCTCTTCATTCTCTATTTTTAGATTTTTATAATTATTTTTCCAGTTTAAATATCCTAATCTAGAAGATAATAAATATCCAACTAAATAACATATAATATCTGCTAAATCAAATGTTCCTACAAATGTACCGTGTCCTCCAAATATATTTTGAACAATCTCAACACCTATAATACTTATAAGTACTAGATTAAATATTTTTTGAGCTCTTTTGTAGTAGTATCTATTATGTAAAATTGATACACCTAATGAAAATATCCACAATCCATCTGGTAATGCATATATTACCCAATTAGGAATATGCTTTCGATAAACCCATACAATCTTTCTGATTTCAAAAATATAAGGGTCTAAATTTAACATCTTAATAAATTGATAATAAAAAAGTTTTCTACTTCTAAATAATAAGTATATCAATACACCTAAACCAAATGATGATAATACTATTAATATCTTATTCAGTAACCTCTTTTCCAAAAATACCTTTTTCATTTAGATACCTCTCAACTTTATCTATCCCTTCATCTAAAGTTTCATAAGAAATTTCAGCATCATAATTATATTTATCAATACTTTTTTGATAAAGTGGATCATAATAATTAACCATTAATATTTCCGATAATTCATCTATCTTTTTATTTTTTAACAACTCTGAGTATTCTGCATACTTTTCTTCAGATACATATCTTGAAACTTTATCCAAACATCTCTGTAACTCTTCCACAGTAGCTCCAGCATAGTCTTCATTGATTATTTCAACTCTATTCTTTATTGTAGTTTCTAAAGCTAGATGTGTTCCCTCTCCTAAAGATTTAAATATATCCTCATGAACATAAACATTTCCAATTCTTTTGCTTTCACTTTCAGCTATAACATAATCTGGTTTATTTTTATATAAAAAGTCAAATATTAATGAATCAAATCTCTTTTGACTCTGCTCTCTTGATTCACAAACTCCTCCAAAAAATGACCCTTTATGATCTGCCATTTTTTCTAAATCTAAAACAGAATATCCTTTTTCTTCTAAAGCATTTAATATTTTAGTTTTTCCAATCCCTGTTTTACCGTGAAGTATAAAGTATTTTACATCTTTATTATAAGTAGGTGTAGTCTTTAATATATACTGTCTATAATCCCTATATCCTCCATCTAATTTCCATGTAGTATATCCTAATGCACTAAATAGTGCTGACATAGATCCACTTCTCATACCACCTCTTGCACAATAAAATACAATTCTTCCTTTAGCTTGCTTTTGAACTTCTCTAAATATATCAGGTAATCTTTTTGCTATCGCTTCAACACCAAGCTCTTTTGCTTTCTCTGGTGAAACTTGCTTATATGCTGTTCCTACATCTATTCTTTCATCATCTAGTAATAATGGAATATTTATCGCTCCTGGAATCCCTTCCTCTTCAAACTCTTTTGGAGTTCTTACATCTATTAAAGTGTAGTTTTTCTCTTTTAATAAATCTTCATACTTTATTATAATCATCTTTTCCTCCATTATTTATATTTATCTATATTCTACTATGATTTTCAAGAAAAATGAATATTATTTATATAAAAAATACCTTTAATATGATAAAATTTATAATAAAAGCAACTTTTTATATAGAAAGGATATTATGAAATCAAAAGCAAATGAATTATTAAAAAATATTTATGGATATAATAATTTTAGGAAAGGTCAAGAGATAATAATAGATTATACTCTTTCTAAACATGATGTTTTAGGAATTATGTCTACTGGAAGTGGAAAATCAATTTGTTATCAAATCCCAAGCTTACTTTATTCTGGCTTAACTATTGTTATCTCTCCACTGATATCTCTTATGAAGGATCAAGTTGATTCTTTAAAATATTTAGGAGTTAGAGCTAGTTTTCTAAATTCTACATTAACTAAAGAAGAATACTTAGAAATTATCGAAAGTATAAATAGTAAAAATACAAAACTTTTATACATATCTCCAGAACGATTAAATAGTCAAAATTTTATTAATTTTATAAAAAACATTAAAATTTCTATGATTGCGATAGATGAGGCTCATTGTATCTCTCAGTGGGGACATGATTTTAGACAAAGTTATCTTCAAATCCCTAATTTTTTAAAAAAAATAGAGCAAAGACCTCAAATATTAGCTCTTACTGCTACTGCTACTAGTAAAGTAAGAGAAGATATTATTCAAAAACTTGAACTAAATAATCCTAAAATTTACGTGGATAGTTTTGATCGAGACAATATAACTTTTAAAGTAAAAAAAGATATTGTTCCCGAAGTTTTTATCTCTGAATACATTAAAAAAAATTCTAAAAAATCTGGAATAATTTATGCTTCTACTCGAAAAGAAGTCGACAGCCTTTATAGCTATCTACTTTTAAAAAAATTTAATGTCGGTAAATATCATGCTGGATTAACAGAGGTTGAACGTTCTGATTTTCAAGATAAATTTCTAAATGATGATATTAAAATTATGATTGCTACTAGTGCTTTTGGAATGGGAATTGATAAATCAAATGTACGATATGTTATTCATAGAAATATTCCTAAAGATTTAGAAAGCTATTACCAAGAAGCGGGTAGAGCTGGTAGAGATGGGGGATCTTCAGAAGCTATTTTACTTTTTTTTGAAGAAGATATTTCAACTCAAAGTTTTTTAATAGAACAAAATACAGCTACTCTTACGAATTTAAAAAAGAAAAAGTTGGAAAAATTAAAAGCTATTATTGAATATGCCAATTTAGAAACTTGCTATCGTGAATATATTTTAAAATACTTTGGTGATAAGAGAATTAAAAATTATTGTGGAAATTGTGATAATTGTAAAACTTTTAAAGATATTAAATCATTTACTCTTGATGCACAAAAGGTTTTTTCATGTATTGGTCGTACAAAAGAGAGTGTTGGTATATCAACTCTTACAAATATTTTAATTGGAAAAGTAGATAGTAAAATTGAACGAAAAGAATATTTTAAACTTTCTACTTTTGGCATAATGTCTTCATATACTAGATCTGATTTAGAAGAGTTCATATACTATTTAATTTCTGAAAACTATCTAGAACAAAGTGCAGGAAGTTTTCCGACTTTAAAATTATCTTCGAAAGCTTTTGAAGTGTTGAAAAATAATAAAAAAATCTTTAGAAAATCAAATGAACGTGTTTCGTTTGATTATTATGAAGACCCTTTGTTTGAAAATTTAAATAAATTACGAAAAGAGATTGCTAAAAAAGAGGGTGTTCCTCCATATATAATTCTTTCAGATTTAACACTTATAGAATTAGCTGAAACGAAACCTAAAAATCGGTGGGAGATGTTAAAAGTTCGTGGTATTGGAAATCAAAAATTTAAAAATTATGGTGATTTATTCTTAAAAATTATTAATGAACTTTCACCTGAAGATTTTGATTTATTAACTGTAGATAGCATTATTGATGAAAAATATTTAGGTGAAGTACAACTTTTAAATTTAAAAAAATCTTTAAATCTTCAAATTACAACAAATGAATTAAAAGAGATTTTGATAAAAAATCTTTTTTCAAACTAAAACTGAGGTGATTTAATGTTATTTGAATTTTTTATAGCTAAAAAACATATTTTAGAGCATAGAAAACAAAGTTTTATTGGTATTATCGGTATTGCTATTGGAATTATTGTCTTAACCGTTTCCATTGGAATATCAAACGGATTAAATAAAAATATGATTGAAAGTATTCTATCTTTATCTAGTCACATAACCGTTATTGGAAATGAAAATATTCCTGATCCTTTACAACTAGAAAATATTTTTATAAAATATCCTGAGGTAAAAGGAGTTGTTCAAAAAGTTTCAACACAAGGTATTATAAAATATAACGGCATCTTAGGAACATACGTTTCTGGCGTTAAGCTTGATGGCCTTGATTTAGAAAAAGCTATCCCTGCTTTAAATTTAACTAATAAAATTAAAAAAGGATCCATCAATCCAGAAAATATGAAAGGTGTTCTTATTGGTGATGAACTTTTAAGTCGAATGGGAGCATCTATAGGAGATACAATTAGTATTATATCAGCTAACAATAAAGAATTAAAATTAGATATTATGGCTACTTTTCAAAGTGGCTACTACGATTATGATCTCTCTATGATTCTTTTACCTCTTAAAACAGCACAGTATATAACTGAAAGAGATGGTACTGTTAGCTCGGTTGATTTAATTTTAAAAAATCCATATGATGCTGATAAAGTTTCAAGCAAAATATATACTGATACTGGTTTATATAATCGTACTTGGGGAAGTTTAAATCAAAATTTATTAAAAGCTCTTACATTGGAAAAAACTGTTATGATTATAGGTTTTTCTCTTATTGTTATAATTGCTGGATTTGTTGTTTGGGTAATTTTAAATACTATGGTAAGAGAGAAAATTCGTTATATTGGTATTATGAGATCTATGGGAATATCTCATAGTTCTGTTGTTAAAATTTTCTTAATTCAGGGTATACTTTTAGGTTTTATAGGTATTGTTTTAGGTGTTGGAATATCACTTTTACTACTTTGGTACATTAAAACATATTCGCTTCCTGGAATATCATCTATTTACTACTTAACTAAAGTTCCAATAGAACTATCTATTAAAGAATTATTAATAATTGTTGGTTCTAATGTATTTTTAATTTTTTTATCAAGCATATTCCCAGCATATCGAGCTGGAAAACTAAAAATTGTGGAGGCTTTAAGACATGACTAATCCTATAGTACTTGAACTTAAAAATATTTGTAAAAACTATTCAACAAAAAATGAAAATTTAGAGATTATTAAAAATCTAAATTTAAAAATTGAAGAAGGCGATTTTATCTCAATTCTTGGACAATCTGGTTCAGGAAAAACTACTCTTTTAAACTTAATTGGACTTTTAGATTCACCTACATCTGGTGATATTTATATAAATGGCGATAAAATTTCAGTTGATAGCTCTAGTATTGATTCTATAAGAAATAAAACAATTGGATTTGTTTTTCAATTTCATTATCTTCTACCTGAATTCACAGCTCTAGAAAATGTAATGATTCCTGCTTTAACTCAAAATTTTTCAGAAAAAAAAGAGATTGAAAAAAGAGCTTTAAAGCTACTTCAAGATGTTGGTGTTGACCACAGGTCTAATCATAAGCCAACTGAACTTTCTGGTGGAGAAAAACAAAGAGTTGCCATAGCTCGTGCTTTAATTAATAATCCTGAAATCCTTTTACTTGATGAACCTACTGGTAATTTAGACAATGAAACAAGTGAAAAGATTTTTAATATTTTCAAACAAATTAATAGAGAAAAACGTCAAACAATTATAACAGTAACGCATTCAAAAGAGCTTTCTGAAATATCTAATAAAAAATTATTCTTAAAAAAAGGAATTCTTTCAGAATAAGTGTATAAGTATATTAGGAAGTTACTAAATATCCATAAGGGGTGGTTTGTATGAAAATAAACTATAATACTAACGGCGATTTCATGATTACTGAGGCTATAAAAGTTCATTGCGAAAAGAATTTTGTTAAATTAAAAAAATTCTTTGATAATATCTTAACAGTTAATGTTACATTATCAGCTACAAAATCTAAATCAGGTCCTCTACAAAGAGTCGATGCAAGAGTTTATGTTAATGGAAATGTTATAAAAGGAGTTTACACAGACGATGATCTTTATAATGCTATAGATCGTGTAACTGATATTTTAGCAAAACAAATTAAAAAGCATAAAGAAAAGCTAAGAGATAATAACCATGTAGCACACAGCCCTATTGTTGATAAAAAAATAACTTTTGAACCTAATCAAAATTCGATTACTGTTGAAACAACAAAGAAAATCGAAAGTATTACAGTTAATCCTAGACCTATGGATGTAGAAGAAGCTATTTTACAATTAGAAGCTCTTAATAAAGATTTTTACGTTTTCACTAATTCTGAATCAAATGATATGAATATTGTTTATAAAAAAAGAAGTGGAGATTATGGACATATAGAACCTGCTCATTTCTAAAAACTCGAAAGAATCCTAGTACAGCTGGGATTCTTTTTTTTTACAAAAAATAAACAGGTTTATTTTATTCATTAAATATGGTAAAATATTATTATTATAAATGAATTTATTATATATTAGGAGGATAAAATTGAAAAAAACAGATATTAAAATTGTCGATATCAAGAAAAGTTTCGACGGAGTTGATGTTTTGAAAAATATTAACTTAAACATTAAGGATGGAGAGTTTTTTTCTATTTTGGGTCCATCTGGATGTGGCAAAACTACTCTTTTAAGAATGATTGCAGGATTTATAGCTCCTGATAGCGGTGCAATCTATTTAGGAGATGAGAATATAGTTGATTTAGTCCCAAATAAAAGAAATGTAAATACTATTTTTCAAAAGTATGCACTATTTCCACATTTAACAGTCTATGAAAATGTTGCTTTCCCACTTAGATTAAAAAAACTTGATGAAAAAACAATTGATGCTGAAGTTAAAAAATTTATTGAGCTTGTTGATTTAAAAGATCATATCTATAAAAAACCAAATCAACTTTCTGGTGGACAACAACAAAGAGTTTCTATAGCTAGAGCTCTTATAAATAAACCTGGGGTTTTATTACTTGATGAGCCATTATCTGCATTAGATGCCAAATTAAGACAAAATCTTTTAATTGAATTAGATAATATCCATGACGAAGTAGGAATAACATTCATATTTATCACTCATGACCAGCAAGAAGCTCTTTCTATATCAGATAGAATAGCTGTTATGAACAAAGGAGAGGTTTTACAAGTTGGTACTCCTGCTGAAGTTTATGAAGCTCCTGCAGATACTTTTGTTGCTGATTTTATTGGTGAAAATAACTTCTTTGACGGTGTTGTTACTGAAATTTTTGATGAAACATATGGAAAATTAATGAGTGACTCTTTAGGAGAACTTGTATTTGAACTTGATAAACAAATTAAAGTTGGAGATAATATAAGAGTTTCAATAAGACCTGAAAAAATAAGAGTTTCAAAACATATTCCTACAGGACTTTCAGAAAAACATAACACATTAAAAGTATATGTAGATGAATTAATCTATTCTGGTTTCCAAAGTAAATACTTTGTATGGGTTAATGGAGATAAAAATATACTTTTCAAAGCATTTAAGCAGCACGCTGTTTATTTCGATGAAGAGGATAATGATACAATACACTGGAATGAAGATGCCTATATTTCATGGCATGCTGATGATAGCTTCTTAGTTGAGGTGATCTAATGAAAAAAATATCTTCTGGGAATTTATATAGTATTCCTTTAACTTTATGGATGTCTGTATTCTTTGTTATTCCTATGCTAATAGTTTTAAGTTATGCTTTTTTAACTAAAGGTACTTACGGTGGAGTTCAGATGATTTTTACTTTAAAGAATTTTAATGTTTTCTTTGAACCTGTATTTTTAAAAATTTTATTTAGAACTGCTTGGATATCAACAATTGTAACTTTCTTTACAGTTTCACTTGCTATTCCAACAGCATATTTTATAGCTCGTTCTAAATTTAAACAAGAGTTTTTAATTTTAGTAATTATTCCATTTTGGACTAATTTCTTAATTAGAATTTATGCTTGGATATCTATATTGGGATCAAATGGTTTTTTAAATAATTTTTTAATTAAATTCGGAATTATAGAAACTCCATTAAGTTTACTTTATAATACTGGTTCTGTTATTTTAATAACAGTTTATACAAGTTTACCTTTTGCTATATTACCTTTATATGCTATTATTGAAAAATTTGATTTTTCTTTAGTTGAAGCTGCAAGGGATTTAGGAGCTTCTAATAGACAAGCTTTTATGAAAGTTTTTTTACCTAATATAAAGTCTGGAATAGTTACCGCTGTTTTATTTACTTTTATCCCCTCTATGGGGTCGTATGCTATACCAAAGCTAGTTGGTGGAACTAAAGCTACTATGCTTGGGAATATTATAGCTCAACATCTTACAGTAACTAGAAACTGGCCATTGGCATCAGCTATTTCTGCTATCCTTATTTTAGTTACATCAATTGCTCTTTTAATATTTATGAGAGCAGATAAAACATCTAAGGAGGTTGGAAATGAATAAAAGAAAAACATCACTTTTTTTCTTTATCTTATCAATGGTATTTTTCTATTTACCTTTAGTTATTCTTGTTATGTATTCTTTTAATGAAGGAAGATCAAGTGCTTGGCAAGGTTTTTCTTTAAAATGGTATAAAGAACTTTTCTTATACTCTGATAATATTTGGAAAGCTTTTAAATATAGTTTAATAATTGGAATTATTTCTAGTACAACATCTACATTGATTGGAACTTTAGGAGCTATTGGTTTACACTGGTATAATTTTAAACATAAAAAATATTTAAAAATTATAACATTCTTACCTTTAGTTATTCCTGATATCATTTTAGGTGTATCATTATTAATAATGTTTGCTACTATGAAATTAGAATTAGGTTTAACTAGTATCTTTATAGCTCACACAACATTTAACATTCCATTTGTTCTATTTATTGTTTTATCTAGACTTGGAGAGTTTGATTACTCAATTGTTGAAGCTTCTTATGACTTAGGTGCAAATGAAATGCAAACATTGAAAAAAATTATATTACCAATGTTAACACCAGCTATAATTTCAGGATTTTTGATGTCTTTAACTCTATCACTTGATGATTTTGTTACTACATTCTTTGTTGCTGGACCTGGTTCTTCTACTTTACCATTGAGAATCTACTCAATGATTAGGCTTGGTGTATCTCCTGTTGTTAATGCTTTATCTGTTTTATTAATAGTTTTATCTATTGCTTTAACTCTATCTACAAAAAGTTTACAAAAGTACTTTGTAAAATAAGAATTTATATAGTATAATACTAACAGTAAATACAGGAGGGTACATATGAAAAAAATCATTAAATTACTATCTCTAGCGATGTTATTAGTTGTAATTACAGCTTGTTCATCTACTAGTAAGACTAAGGCGGTAAAATACAACGATATCAGAGCTACATTTGTAACAACACAAGGTGATATTAGTTTCTATTTATATCCTGAGGCTTCACCTATTACTGTAGCAAACTTTATAAATTTATCTAAAAGAGGATTCTATGATAATACTAAAATTCATAGAGCGGTTGAAAACTTTGTTGTTCAAGGTGGAGATCCGACTGGCAGAGGAGATGGGGGACCTGGTTACTCTATTCCTGATGAATTTTCTAAATGGTTAGATTTCTATCAATCTGGTATATTAGCTATGGCTAATACTGGACCTGAAACTGGTGGTTCACAATTCTTCTTCACTCTTTATCCTGCAGATTGGTTAAACAATAAACATACTATTTTTGGTGAGTTTATAGATGAAAAAGATTTTAATAATATAAAAAAATTAGAAGTTGGAGATGTTATCAAAGAGATTAAATTTACAGGAGATGTTGATTTGTTCTTATCTCTTAATAAATCTCAAGTAGAAGAGTGGAATAATATTATTGATGAAAAATTCCCTGCTTTAAAAAAATATCCAATAAAAGATAAAGAAGAATTCAGTGGAGAAGTTCAAGCTTATTATGATGAGTTAAAAACTATTTATACTAAAAAAGATTCTAAATCTGAAAATGAAAAAGAATGGTTAATTCCAAGAGCTATAAGAGCAACTGAAAAGAAAATAAAAGACGTTAAAAATAATTAATCCTAAAGACTCTATATATAAAATATAGGGTCTTTTTTTATATGTAATTTAGAAAAGACAATTTAAAATAATTAAATAAAAAAAATCCTATACTTTCGTATAGGATTAAAATATCTATTTAACTCTTCTTATCATATCCATGGCTTCAAAACCACCCTCTAAAGTAATTCTAACTATTGAGTTTGGATTTGCTGCTTCTACTAACTCTTCTCCTGTTTTAGCTAATAATGTCAT
Source organism: Cetobacterium sp. (assembly GCA_051654725.1). Classification (GTDB taxonomy): domain Bacteria; phylum Fusobacteriota; class Fusobacteriia; order Fusobacteriales; family Fusobacteriaceae; genus Cetobacterium_A. Next base: position 24,781 of record JBOFYP010000142.1, on the reverse strand, counting down.
CTTTGGCATCACAATAACTCTTGGTTTCCCAGAAGTTGTTATAACCTCTAATGTTTCTCCTGCTAAAACTTTATTTCTAATACCTAATATATATTCATTATCTCCAATTTTTTCTTCAATTTTAGCTACTAATTGATGTGTTTGGCTATAAGAATTTCTATCATTGTAATTGTTTGCATCTTCATTTGGTTGTCCGTTATAGAATCCTTGAGTATATGATCTGTTTGAAGTAGATTGAATCTCTTCCATCCAAGCTGGATCGTATTCATAATTTCCAGAGTAATATTTATTAACTGCTTCTTTATACACTTTAACAGCGTTTGAAACATAATATATACCTTTCATTCTTCCTTCTATTTTTAAAGAATCTACACCTAATGCAAGAATCTTATCTATCATATCAATTGTACATAAATCTTTTGAGTTAAAGATATATGTTCCTCTTTCATCTTCATAAACAGGCATATATTCATTTGGTCTAGTTTCCTCTACCAAGTTATACTTCCATCTGCATGATTGAGCACAATCTCCTCTATTAGCATCTCTACCTGTCATATAGTTACTTAGTAAACATCTACCTGAAATAGACATACACATAGCTCCATGAACAAATACTTCTAATTCAATATCAGGTACTTTAGCTCTTATTTCTGCTATATTATCTAGTGAAATTTCTCTTGCTAAAACTACTCTTTTAGCTCCTAAGTCTTTCCACATTTTTACTGAACGCCAATTTGTATTACTTGCTTGAGTACTTACACTTATATTTAAGTTACTATTCTCTTTTACAACTTGGAATACTCCTAAATCTGCAACTATAACACCGTCAACACCAATTTCTTGTAAAAATATTACGTAATCTGGTAAAGTTTCTAATTCACTGTTATGTGGGATTATATTAAGTGCTACATAAACTCTTTTCTCCATTGAATGTGCATATTCAACAGCTTCTTTCAACTCTTCGTCATTAAAATTATGACTTCCAGCTCTCAGGTTAAACATTTTTCCACCTAAGAATACTGCATCCGCTCCATAATGGAAAGCCATTTTAAGCTTTTCCATATTACCTGCTGGAGCTAATAGTTCTGCTCTTTTCATTTTTTCTCACCTTTCTCTAATCAACCTTAGTTGTGTAATCTCCAAATTTTGTAATATCATGGAAGAACTTTAAATTAATAGTTCCTACTGGTCCATTTCTTTGCTTACCTATAATAACTTCTGTTATACCTTTTTGTTCTGAATCGTCATTATAGTAATCATCTCTATATAAAAATACAACCATATCAGCATCTTGCTCAATAGCTCCTGATTCTCTTAAATCTGATAGCATTGGTCTTCTATCAGCTCTTTGCTCTGGAGCACGTGAAAGTTGTGATAAAGCAATTATTGGTATATCTAGCTCTCTTGCTATTCCTTTTAGTGATCTTGATATATCTGAAATCTCTTGCTGTCTATTATCTGATTTTCCACTCGTACCTTTTATTAATTGTAAATAATCTATTACAATCATATCTAGTTTTCCTGCGGCTTTTAATCTTCTAGCAATTGATCTAATCTCTAAGACATTAACATTTGGAACATCTGCTATGTTTATTTCAGCATTTGCCAATCTTCCACTTGCTATTCCCAATTTTCCCCAGTCATCTTCACCTAAAAAACCATTTCTTATTTTCTGTAATCCTATTCCAGCTTCTATAGCTAATAATCTTTGTAAAAGTTGAGAACTTGACATCTCCAAACTAAATACTAAAACTGCTTTTCCACCTTTCATAGATGCATTCAATGCTAAGTTAAGTGCAAATGCTGTTTTTCCCATAGATGGTCTTGCTGCTAATACTACTAAATCTGATGGGTGGAATCCACTTGTCATTTCATCAAAATGTTTAAATCCTGTTGAAATTCCTGTTGTTACTCCTCTATTTTGAAGAAGTTGTTCCAATCTCTCAAACTCGTTTGTTACAACCTCTTTTAAGCTGATTATATCTTTCGATTCTTTACTTTCAGCTACTTTAAATATCATTCCCTCAGCTTTATCTAATATAGTATCAACATCTTCATAACCTTCGTATGTCATCTCGACTATTTTTGTTCCAATATCTCCAAGTTTTCTAAGAGTAGATTTTTCTTTAATAATTTTTGCATATGTTAGAATATTTGCTGCTGTAGGAACCTCTTCTATAATTTCATAAAATATTGTTTCTCCACCAATTGCATCAAACTTATCTTTTCTTTTTAATCTGTCCATTACAATAATTGGGTCAATTGATTGACCCGAATTATAAACTTCTTGCATAACTTCAAAAATTATTCTATGAGCCATTTTATAAAAATCTGCTGAATTGATAAATTCTATCACTTCACTAAATATATCTGGCTTTAAAAAAATACCACCTAAAACTGACCTCTCTGCCTCTAAACTACTTGGGACTCTTCTAAGTTTTTCTATATCTTCCATATTTCACTATCCTTTTATTACTACTATAACCTCAGCTTTTACATCTGTGTGTAATTTTACGATTGCTTTATGTTCACCTAAGCTCTTAATAGTGCATTCAATTTTTTTTCTATCTATATCTAATCCAAAAACTTTCTTTAATTCTGAAGATATCTCTTTATTTGTTATTGCTCCAAATAATTTTCCATTATCTCCGATTTTTGCTGTAATTGTTAATTTTTTACTTTCTAATTGTACTTTAACAGCTATCGATTTTTGCTTATCTTCTTCAGCTTTTTTAGCATCTTTATTTTTTTTATTCTCTATTTTTTTTAACTCTTCTTGAGTTGCTATAATTCCTTTATTATTTTTTAATAGGAAGTTTTTTGCATAACCCTCAGAAACACTTACGATTTCTCCTTTTCTTCCTTGTCCTGCCACATCCGCTGTTAAAATTACTTGTATTTTTGACATAAAAAACCCTCCCGAATTATCTATTTGATTTTATTATTTTTATTCTAATTCCACAAGCTAAGCCTCCAAAAATAAATGCAAATTCTGGAGAAATTAATGCTAAGAATACCGCTACAATAAAGCTTAACGATTGTTTTTTAACTTTTTCATTTAAAATTCCAGTCACTATTTTTACAAAGTATAGACTGTAAACTATTTTTAAAACCTCTAAAATATTTTGAAAAAAAACTCCAGACAATGAAGTGTACTTTTCAATAAAAAATAAAAGTATATAAGGTATTAACCATAAATAAGATACTTCCCATTCTAAAAATTTTTCTTTATCTAAAAAATAATATGTTAAAAATATTGTTGTACTTAAATAACTAAATATTAAATAAGTTAAATTATTTTTTATATAATCAAATGCAGCATTTACTTCTGATAGAGTAAAAGTTGTTTTTTTTAGATAGATATTTTTTAAATTTTCAAAACCTAGATTGAATCCAACTCTATTAAAATATAAATATATAGATATTAATAAACCAATCGATAAACTTGTTATAAAAATTTTATCAAATTCTTTAATCTTACTTCCATATTTTTTAAATATATAATATAAAATTTCTATTGGTACAAAAATTCCGAAATAAGTTATTAAAAATTTTGTATCTAACCATCCGATTATAGCTATAACTAATGTATTTATTAGAATTTTATTTTTTAAATTTAAGCTTTCCAATTTTTTTATTTTATAAAAAGGTAATGTCCAGCTTAAAAAAGGCATGGATACTGAAATTAAAAATAATGCTGCTATTATTATACTTGTAATAAAAAACATTTATCCTCCTAAAATTGAATCAGGATAATTATACCATAAAGGTAGAGTTTTGTTAAGCTATATTATTTCGCCTCCAAAAAAATCTATTATTTTTTTAGAAAAATCCTCTCCTTCAACTCTATCTTTATTTTTATTAACCTCTTGTAACTCATATTTTATAACAATTTTTGACTTTAATACTTTACGAACAACATCTAAAAATAAAGTTCTATAAGGCTCTGATTCCATCATGTTTTTTGCAAAACTTTGATCATTTGAGAATCCTACAGTTAAAGTATTATTTGAAAAATCTTTAAAGTAAGATTTTACAAGAAAAGCTCCAAATGTTATTTTAACTTTTTTTGCTTCATCTACAATTTTTTCCCATGAATTTTTAACATCATTATAGTTTATAATGTTTATTGAAGACTTCTCTTCTAACTCTAAATCTTGATTATCTCCAGATTCTTCTGTTATATGATGAGCTTTTTCAATTATTTTTTCTACTATAATCTCTTTTTGCTTTTTTTCCATTAATCTATTTAAAATTACATATCCTATTAATCTTTTATCCTCTTCATAACGGAATTTCGACAATATTTCATAAACTATATCTATAATTTCTAAACCTTTTTCAACATCTAGATTTCCTTTTAAAATTCTATCTTTAGACCTTTTAGCTAAATCTTTAAAAAATAGCTCTATATCTATTGAATCTTTCCAAATTTGCTCTAATAATTCTATTCCTTCAGAATGATTTGAATTTTTTACTATCTCTATAAATTCATCTATCACTTTTAAAGGTGTTATACCCAGAACATCTTCTGCTTTTTCAATGGTAATATTTCTATCAGATGTATTTATCATTAATCTTTCTAAAATAGATATTGAATCTCTCATGCTTCCACCAGATGACTCATATATTGCCATTAAACTAGGTTCATCTATTGAATATTTCTCATTATCAACTATATAAGATAATTTTTCTCTCATATCTTTATAATTTACACTTTTGAAATCATATCTTTGACATCTAGAAATAATTGTTGGTAATATTTTATCTGGCTCTGTTGTAGCTAAAATAAATAGTACATGCTCTGGAGGCTCTTCTAATGTTTTTAGTAATGCATTAAAAGCTTCCTTTGTTAGCATATGTACTTCATCTATTATATAAACTTTTTTTCTACCCTTTGTAGGACTATAATTTATCTTTTCTTTTAATTGCCTTATTTCATCTATTCCTCTATTTGAAGCTGCATCTATCTCTATTAAGTCTAGAAAATTTCCTTTTGAAATCTCTAAACAATTTTCACAAACATTACAAGGTGTATCTGTTATACCGTTTGTTAAGCAATTTAAACCTTTTGCCATTAATCTAGCTATAGATGTTTTTCCAACTCCACGAGGACCTGTAAATAAATAAGCATGAGCTAATCTATTTGATTTTAATGAATTTTTTAAGGTTTGAACAATCTCTTTTTCACCAGCTATCTCTTCAAAACCTTTAGGTCTATATTTTCTATATAATGTTACGTGCATTTTTCCTCCTAAGGTTTATAATCTATTCTAAGCCATAGTTATTCATCTTAGTTCTCAGTGTATTCCTAGTTATTCCAAGCAATTCAGCTGTTTCAACTTTCTTACCACTTGTAATCTCTAAAACTTGACGGATTAACTCTTTTTCAACTTTCGATATTATTATTCCATAATAGTTATTTTGTTTATTGTTTTTTAATCCTAAAAGTTCTCCCTCTATCCAATCAGTTAATACCCAGCTTTGGTTATCTCCTTTTCTTTTAGATATTTTATTTCCAGTTACATTTCCTGGAAGTTCTTCCACTAAAATTGATGAACCTCTGCAAAGAGCAACAGCTGATTTAACAGCATTTTTTAGTTCGTTTACATTTCCTGGCCAATCATATCTCATTATTTTTTTCATTGCTGGTTTACTTACACCTTTTACAGTTTTGTGTAATTCTAAATTACAACCTGATAAATATTGATCTATTATGAATGGTATATCATCTTTTCTATCTCTTAATGGTGGAATATTTATTTCAAGAATTTTTAATTTATTATATAATTCATCTATAAACATTTTTTTATTGATAAGCTCTTCTAAGTTTTCACTTGTTGTAGCTACAATTCTAATATCCATTTCAATTGGTTCTGAACCTCCCATTCTGAAAAATTCTCCCTCTTGTAAAAGATACAATATTTTAGATTGCATATCTAGACTTAAAGATTCAATATTTCCTAAATGTAAAGTTCCACCATTTGCTTTTTCTAAATCTCCAATTTGTAAAAACACAGCTCCTTCAAAAGCACCTTTTTCATATCCAAATAATTTTCTTTCTAATAAATTATTTTGGAAAGATGTACAATTTACTGTTAAAAATGGTTTTGTGCTCCAGTCACTGAACTGGTGAATAGCTGTTGCCACACTACTTTTTCCTGTTCCTTTCTCTCCCACTACAAGAACAGGAATTCTACTATTAGAAACTCTACCAATCATCTTATAAACTTCTACGATTTCTTTTGTTTGTCCTATTAGTTTATCACCAGTGTTTTTATTTCTATCTACTCTCTCAGCTAAAAGTTTATGATCTTTTACAGCTTTTTCTAAGACTTTATTAACCTCTTTTGGACTAATCGGTTTTAAAATATAATCATAAGCTCCTGCTTTTATCACACCTGCAATTAATTTTAAATTTGATGTTTCTCCCATTATTACTATTACCGATCTTTTGTGTGTTTCTGTAATCTTTTTTACTAGGTTTACTAATGCATCTTGTTGTAGATTTGTTTCATCTATTACAATTGCCTCATACTTTCTTTCCTTTAATAACTCCACAAAAGAAGTAATGTTTTCTGCAAACCTCAATTCATTTTCAAAATTACTTTCTAACTCATCTTTTAATTCATTTTCTAATCTAAATCCTAAAAGAGTCAAATCTCTTCACCATCCTCTAATTTTTGCTTCTAATTAGCCCCTAATAACTTAAAGCTATATTCTAAGGTTACAGTTCCCCTTATATTTAAACCATTTTTAGCTAAATATATTTTCCAAGTTCTTGCAATCTCTTCTATAGCCATATTTATTTCTGGGACTCCACTTCCCTTTTCTATGAAAACAGATGAAACTTTTCCTGATTCATCTATTTGAATCTTTAGCAATACTTTCCCTTGCATTCCTCTTAATTGTGCTGATTCTGGGTATCTTGGCTCTCTGTTATTTTGATCCCATTTTGCAACAACATCTCCATCCTCTACTCCCAATTTATAACCACTTGGAAGTCCATCAATACCATTTTTTTCAATCATAGTTTTTAATCCAAAAGAATCTTTTTCTGCTTCTTCAAGACCTAACTCTTCTGATTTATTACTTAATTCTGACGTTTTTTCTAAAATGTTTTCATCTTTAGATAATGTTATATTTTTAGTAAAATCTAATGATGACTCTGATTTTGATTCTACTAAATCTTTTTTATCTAATACTCTATCTTTCAAATCACTACTAATTTCTCTCTTAGAAGGAGTATCAATAACTAAAAATTCAGTTTCTCTTTTTGTAATATTTTTTGCTAAATCATCTAAAGATAATTTTTTTACCTCAGCAACTTTTTCTACTGGTTTTGTTTCTTTTACAACTTCTTTTACTAATTCTTTTTTAACCTCTTTCTTAGGTTCTTTTTTAGAAGAATTATTTTTTTCTTGTGTAACTTTAGGTGTTTGTTTTACTTTTTTTGGTGATTCTGTAGATACTAATCCTACTTTTAATTTTTTATTCACTATTTTATCTATTGTTATACCTGGAATCAAAAATAAAATAAGAAAATTTATAACCACTGATATGATTAATATTTTAAAATCGTTATTTTCTCTTTTCATAGATATACCCCTATTTTCCAGGCGAAGCTGTATCTATGTCTAAAGAAGTAGCTCCTGCCTCTTTCGCTGCTGTCATTGCTTCTACTATAATACCATGACTTACATTTTTATCAGCACTTATAATAACATTCTTTTCTTCTGACTCTCCCAATTTTTGTAATAACGCTTCTTTTAAATTTTTAGAATTGATAGAGTTTCTTTTACTCTTTCCATTTTCTTTATAACTTAAAAAATATTCCCTATTTTTAGTTATTACTATCTGCAATTCATTAACTGGTTTAGCACTTTTTACAGTAGATGTTGGTAAATCTATTTTTATACTACTATTTACATCTTCAAATGTTGTTGCAACTAAGAAGAATATTAGTAATAAAAATACTACGTCTATTAAGGGAGTTAATTCAAGTATTAAAGAGTTTCCTGATCTTCTTTTAATTCTATTAAGTTTCATACTCCCCTCCTCTATTTTCTGAAGTAATTTATTAACTCAGCACTACCTTTTTCCATATCATTTATTTGATCATCAATTTTTTTATTAAAATAGTTATATAAAATTATTGAAGGTATTGCCACAAATAATCCTCCTGCTGTTGTCAACAGAGCTTGAGATATTCCACTTGCTAAAACCGAAGCATCCCCTGTTCCATGAACTGATACAGCTTGGAAAGCTTTTATCATACCTGTAACTGTTCCTAGTAATCCTATTAAAGGAGTTGTATGAGCAACTACAGATAATAACCACATATTCTTTTCTAATTTTGGTATTTGAGATAAAGCAATCTCTCTAGCTTTCTCTTCTAAAGTTTCAACATTTGTACTTCTTGTTTTATACCAATATATCAAAACTTCTTTTATTACTTTTGCAGTTGAACTTTTTTGATTTCCTAAAGCTGTTATAGCTCCTTTAATATCATTTTTTTCAATTGCATTTCGTAATATTGGTCTTATTCTTGACATATCTATATTTTCATTCACTTTAAAATAGATTGCTCTTTCAATAATTGCATAAACACCTAATATTGACATGAAAACTATAAAATACATAAGTATTCCACCATTTGTTAACCAGTACATCTCAAACCTCCTACTTTGTTTATTAAATTATAAAGCTATCCCTAATCCAACTAATGCTACAACACCTATTATATATTTCCAAATTGGAGTTTTCGACTCTGTTTCAGTCAAGCTTTTATTTAAAGAGTCATTACTTTCACTTAATTGAATAACCTGTTTTTGATCTTTAAATTTATCTGCATTTATATTTGTATCTTCAATTTTTATAACTTTTTTATCAAGACCAATATTATTGTCCTTTGAATAAGTTTCTAACTGTTCTTTATTAACTCCTGTTACTTGCTTATCAATAATAACTTCTTCATTTGCAAAAAGTCCTAAAGATAATACAATCATTCCTGTGATAATTAATTTTTTCATATTTTTTCTCCTCCGTTAAAAAAATCTTTATATTTTTCAGAAAGTTTTACATTCTCTCTTTTTAATTGTTCATAATAATCAGATGCTTTTTTTTGCTTTTTTAACTTAAGATTTAAAAATATTAATTTTTCTAAGAAATAATCTTTATTTTTACTCTCTGTCCTTAATAATTCTTCATATTGTACTTCTGCATCTGTAAAGCTTTCTAATAATTCATATCCTTCTGCTGAACGAATTTTAGATTCAAGTGCAAATTTACTAGTTGGATATAATAAATATAGTTTTGTATAATTTCTTATTGCTTCATTTAAAAGATTTGTTTCTTTTTCTATATTTGCTACTTGATATAAAGCTTTATCCTTATACATACTTTTATCTAAAGCAAGTACTGAGTTATAGTTTTCTTTTGCTATATCATAATTTTTTTTAGAATAATAATAATCTCCTAATCCTATTAAGCCAAAATCTTTATATTGATTAGTTTCTACTAATTTTTCTAATTGAACTTTTGCTTCTTCTAATTTATTCTCTCTTTGAAGATGAACCGTCATATAATAACTTTTTTTATCATCGCTCGTTATTTTATCTATCCATTCTAACTCTTTTTGAAGATTTTTTGTTGTTTGTGACAACTCTATTATCTTCACAAGAGATTGTTCTTTTAGAACTTCATCTTTTGTTTCATTGTATAATTTTTCATAAGTAGTTAAGCCATCATTACTATTTCCTGATATTCCGTACAGTTCTCCCTCCATCAAAAGAATATTGTCTTTTAATTTAGAAGTTGGATATAGCGATATAAACTCTTTACTTTTTATATTAAATTCTGTTGTATCTTTCAATAGATATAATGATGATATTTGCCAATATAAACCTTTTTCTTTATACTGCTGATTTTTAGATTGCTCAGCACTTATTTTGTATGCTCCAACTGCCTCTGAGTATTTTTTTTCAGTATAATATGTTTCCCCTATTTGGAATTGAGCATAATCTCCCATATTTGATACTAATTTTAATTTTTCAAAATATTCTCTTGCTTTTTCAGTATTATCTAATCTAAAGTATGATATTGCAACTTTATCAACAACATCTTCTAGAGCAAAAAGATTGTCTCCTGCTATATATTTTTCTCCATATGAAATAGTATCTTCATATTTTTCCCATAAGAAATAGTTTTTAATAATATTATATTTAGATTTTTCATCTAAAGATTTTATAGCTTTTTCCTCTGAATTTTCAATTTGCTTAAAATACATATCAGCTTCTTCATATCTTCCCATTCCCATTGTTGCAATACCTTTTTGATATGTATTATCTAATGATGAATTTTGCATATTCAAATATTCCATAACTTCATTATATTTTTTTTGAGCTATTAGGACTTCAATCAAGTTTGAAACAACTTCAGAATCTCTATTTTCAGCAAGATATCTTTTGTAAATTTCTACTGCTTCTGACCCTTGACCAGATTTTAATAAACTGTCTGTTCCTATTATTGTTATATTTTTTTTATATTCTTGATCATTTGGATAATTACTATTGAATTGCTTTATCAAATTAGTAACTTTTTCATTTTCCTTTAATTTACTAGAAGTTAATATCAGTTTATATAGTGTTTCTTTTGTTTGAGCAATATCATTGTTTTTCTTATAATATTCTTCTGAAACTTTGAAAACACCCTCTTCAAAGGCTGAGTTGGCAATTATATTGTTAATTGCAATCTCTTCATCTCTTTTTAAATTTAATCCATTAACTAAGTTTCTATTTCCTAATACCCATTTATAATTCTTATTTAAATATTCAATTGATAACTGATAATAAATACTTTCATTTTTATATTTTGTAGAATAAAGTTTTCTAAAATTTTGTAATGATTCTTTATAGTCTTTTAATCTATATTGTGATAGTCCAATTCCATAAATTATATCAGTATCTTTATTAGATATTTTATTATAGTACTCTAAGGCTTTATCACTAACTCCTTTAACTAAATAAAAATCTCCAAAACTTTTTAATGAGGTATTGTATAAACCTATATTTGAAGCTAATGAGTTTAATATTTGTTCAGCCTCTTTAATGTTTCCTTCTTTTAAATAAATTTCTATCATTGTTGATATTGAGAGTGTTTTATATTCTGATTCTTCACCGCTCTCTTTAACCTTTTTAAAAGAATTTAAAGCTTTACTTGTTTCATTAGTTTTATAATATGATGATCCATATAGATAATTTACTAGATTTTTATTAATTCCAACCTTGTTGCCTCTATAATATTCATCTAAATAAATTATAGTTTTTATATATTGTGAATTATTGTAAGCTGCTAAAGCTAAATTTAATACTACATCTTCATATTTTTTCCCTTGTAAAACAAGAGCAGATGATAACTCTCTTTGAGCTCTTATATAATCTTTGTTATCTAAATATCCTTTACCTATTGATAATAAAGCTTCTTCATAAATGTTTTTTCCATCTTCATCTTTTTTCTCTATAAGATTTGCAGCTTTTGATGCTGTTTCAAAATCTTTTAATCCTATATATGATTTCACTAAATATAGATAGGTATCATTAATCTCTTTTTGATTTAATTTTAAATCTTTTAAATATCCATTTAAAGTGTTTATTGCTTCTTGGTACTTTGCCTCTACATAATAAACTTGACCCATTCTTATTCTAATATTTTTTATATATTTAGAACGAGGATATTTAGTAATAAAGGTATTTGATTCTTGAAGTGCCATTGAGTATTTCTTTTGAATAAACAATTCATCTAAAAATTTAATATCTTCTTTTTCAGAAGCTAATAACCCTGAACAAATTAAAACTCCAGCTATAAATAGCTTAAGTTTTCTCATCTTATCCCCACCTCTCTCAATACATTACTTATTTTATTGACATCTACTTTTGTGTCTATACAAGGACTTTTTATAATCTGATTAAAAATACCATAAACTAAAATTGGAAATGAATCTCTAATTCCAGAAGTTAAATCCCTTTTACAAGCTACAGCTATAACAAGATCTGGTTTATATTCTTTTAAATATATTCTTGCTAATGTCCCACCAGTAGCTACTTTTATATCTAAAGTTTGAAACTCATCTTTTAATTTTAGTATTTTTGAAATCTCACAAAGTCCACATTTTTTACAGTTTTCAATATTACTTGTTATTTTTAAATTACAATCATATTTTTGAATACAATGAGGTAATAAAATAGCTACTTTTTTTATTCTTTTTTTTTTAATAATTTTTAAAACTCTTAAATTATTAAATTCAACAAATTTTTTTGCACTATTATTACTATTTGAATTTTTATTATTTAATTCTTTCAACAAATACAAGAAATACTTGGATTCATAGATTAATTTCAACATATAAAATTTGCTCATTATTTCTCCTTAAATGAAAAAATATTACCCAAATTATACCATAAAGAATTTATCTTTGCAAAATAAAAACTAGCTCAACTTCAAGCTAGTTTTTATTAATCTAGGCTTTTAAAGCTAAAGGCATAACTATGTATGTATAATTTTGCTCATGAATATTTCTTGTTCTTACAGCACTATTTGATGATGTAAATTCTAATTTAATTACATCTTTATGACTTGACTGTACAAACTCTAATAAAAACTTTACATTTAAAGATATTTTTAAATTATCTCCAGTATAATCAACTGATGATATCTCTTTTGCTTTTGCAATTTCACCAATACCTTCTATTTCTATTTTACCAGCAGAGAATGTAAAGATAGCTCCAAATTTAGATTCTGAATTGTTTTTTACAAATATTTGAATTCTTTTCAACATTTTTTCAAATTCAATTCTATCTATTTCTAAAGTTTTATTATATCCACTTGCGTCTAATATTGTTTTATAATTAGGGAATGGTAAATCTATTACTCTACTCACTATTGAAATATTTCCTAATTTAAAATATAGTTGTTTATTTTTTTGAGTAAACGATATCTCTTCTTCGTTTCCATTTCTTAACAATTTTGATATTGCGTCAATTGTATTTATAGGAATACTCACTTTAAAGTCTGCACAATTATCTAAATATTCGTGTTCTAAATAAGTTAAACGATAAGTATCTGTTGAGATAAATTTTATCTTGTTATCCTCTATCTCCATTCTAATACAGTTTATTGATAAATTGTCACTTGACATTGAAGCTGAAAATTTGATTTTATCAAAATAATCTGCTAAGTCTATTTTTTTTAGTTTAAACTGAAACTCATCTTCATTTAGCTCAGGCTCTTGTATTCTTGGAAACTCTTCAGCATTCATCAATGTAAATTCAGATGCTGAATCAGAAGTTTCAATTGTTAAAATATCCTCTTCGATATTTAAAGTAATCTCTTCATCTTTAATTTCTTTTAAATATTCTTCAACTAAATGGTGTTGGAAAACTGCTTTTCCCTCTCTTAGTATTTCACAATTCATATTTGTTGATATTGTTAGTTCTAAATTTGTTCCACAAAACCAAAGCTTATTTTCTCTTGTCTCCATATAAACATATGATATTATTGGTCTTATTTTATTTTCATTTATGGCTTTTTCTACAATTTTTATTTTCTTTAAAAAATCCAATCTATTAACTTTTAAAATCAATTGTTAATCCTCCTTGCTTTTAATAGTAATAGTTTCCTTTTAATAAGTCACTATAACGTTTTCTTAATTTTTCAAGTGTTTTTTGTTCTATTTGCCTAACACGTTCTCTTGTAATGCTAAAGCTTTGTCCAATATCTTCTAAAGTATGAATTTGATTTCCATCAAATCCAAATCTTAATTTCAAAATTTGTTTTTCTCTTTCATTTAATTTATTTAGAATATTATCAATCTGTTCTGTACTTATAGCTCTTATGATATTATTTTCTAATTCATTATGTACATTGCTTGCAATTGTATCTTCTAAACAAATATCCTCACCTATAGGAGAACTTAAAGATACTGTTTCTTGAAATTCTATCATTAAATCTTGAACTTTCTCTAAATTTATATCTAATTTATCTGAAATTTCATAAATACTTGGATAATCACCTTTTATCATAACATTATCCATTATAAATTTATTTATTTTACTTAGCATATCGTGTTTATAAGATGGTATCCGTATTTCTCGACCTTTACAAATTATAGCTTTAGTTATGGCTTGTTTTATCCACCAGACAGCATATGTTGAAAATCTATAACCTTTTTCAATATCAAATTTTTCAATAGCATGAATCAGTCCAAAATTCCCTTCACTTATCAAATCTATAAAACTCATACCTTTGTTACTATATTTTTTAGCCACATTTACTACCAATCTTAAATTACAAACTATTAACTTTTCTCTTGCCTCAATATCACCATTTTTTGCTTTTGTTAATAATGATACTTCCTCTTCTTTACTCAACACTTCATACTTTTTTATATCATCTAGATAAAACGAAACCAAATCTTTCTCTGTCATATATACCCCGTGCCCCTTTTAGTATGTTTTCTACAAAATCAGAATGCTTGTGTTTATTGTATCTGTTTTAATTTTAATAGAACTCTTCTTTTAACTCTCTTGTCATAAGTTCTTTTACTTTTTCTTTTGTATCTGCTTCTTCATATATAATAGCATAAATAGCTTCTACAATTGGCATGCTTATGCATAATTCAATTTTTTTAGAGTATACCGCTTTCACTGTTGGTACACCTTCAGCTACCATTATCATACTATTTAAAATATCCTCTATCTTTTCTCCTTGTCCAAGTCTTTCACCAACATGCCTATTTCTACTGTGTTGACTTGCACATGTTACAACTAGGTCCCCAATCCCAGTTAAACCAGAAAATGTACGTTCATTTGCTCCCATGACTTTACCAAACCTTATCATTTCTGCAATTCCTCTTGTTATTAAAGCTGCCTTAGCATTATCTCCATAACCTAAACCATCTACAATTCCTGCACCTATTGCCAAGCAGTTTTTAACTGCTCCACCTAGTTCTACTCCAGCAATATCTTGGCTTACATAAACTCTAAAGTTTTGAGTATTGAATAACTCTTGAACTTTTTTTGCATTTTGAATTTCACCAGCTGCAACTATTGTTGTCGGTAACTCTTGAGCTACCTCTTCAGCATGAGTTGGACCTGATAAAATAACTATATTTTTATGATATTTACCTTTTATCTCATCTTTCATTACATGAGATAAAGTTTCACCACTATAAATTTCAATTCCTTTAGCTGTGTTGATTAAAATCATATCCTCTTCGATTTGTGAAGATATTTTAGAAATAACTCCTCTCAAAACTTGTGAAGGTACAGAAAAAATAACATATTTAACATCTGATAAAAGACCTTCAAGTTTCCATGTAGTTTTTAAATTTTCTGGAAACTTAATTCCTGGAAGTAATCTTTTATTTTCTTTTTCCAATGTTAATTTTTCAGCAATTTCCTTGTTGTGTTCCCACATAGTAACATCATAACCTTTTTTTGCTAAAATCATACCTAAAGCTGTTCCCCAGCTTCCTGCTCCTATTACAACTACTTTCTCCACTTAATTTATCTCCTTACTTTAAATTAAATTTATTTTCTTGACCTTTTATAAGTCTTTTAATGTTAGCTTTGTGTTTGTATATTACAAATGCTCCCACTACAAAGGAAATTATAACTAATGGTATTCTTGGTATATTATCTCCTATTGGTAAAAAGTATGCTAAAAAAGGTAGTAATCCAGAGCATACAACTGAACCTAAAGAGATATATTTACTAAATCCAACAACCAGTATGAAGATCAAAACCAATATGCCTACAACTTTTGGCATTAAAAAAAGAAATACACCTAAGCTTGTTGCAACACCTTTTCCACCTTTAAAATTTAAAAAGAATGAAAATGTATGTCCTAATATTGCTACTAATCCTAACAATATTATATATTCATTAGCTACTCCAAATTTACTTCCTAAATAAAGCGGAATATAACCTTTTAAAGCGTCTAATATAAGTACTATTATACCATACTTTGGACCTAAAATTCTATAAGCATTTGTAGCTCCAGAGTTTCTACTTCCATGTTCTCTTATGTCAATATTCTTAGTGCTTTTTCCTACCCACACTCCACAAGGTAATGAACCAAATATATATGCAATTATTGAAAATATTAAGAAATTCTCCATAAAATCCTCCTATTTTTTTACTAATCTTCCAACTACTTCTATATGACTAGTCTGAGGGAACATATCTACTGGCTTCACTCTTACTAAGCTATATCCTTCTCTCTCCAATATCTCTGTATCTCTTGCAAATGTTGAAGGATTACAAGATATATATATAATCTCTTTTATTCCAACTTTAGCTATATTTAAAAGACTTTCTTCATCAATACCTTTTCTAGGAGGGTCCAATATTATTGAATCAACAGATTCTTTCTTTATCAATTTCCCTAACTCTTTGTTTACATCTCCACATAAAAATTCTACATTTTCAATTTTATTCTCTTTTGCAGTTTTTATTCCATCTTTTACAGCAGCTTCTATTATCTCTATTGAATATACTTTTTTTGCATTTCTAGATAATATCATTCCGATTGTACCTGTTCCAGCATATGCATCTACAATTGTTTTATCCTGTATATTCTGGAACATACTAATTGCTAAATCATAAAGTCTTTTTGTTTGCTCTATATTTATTTGGAAGAATGAAGTTGGTGAAATATTAAAATGTATCCCTGATATATCTTCTTTAATACTTTCAGATCCTGAAATAAGAACATTCTTATTTCCTAAAGCTACATTTGTTCTTCTGTCGTTTAAAGAAACATAAACTGATGCAATTTCACTAAATTTATTTTCTAAATTTTTTAAAATAGATTTTATATTTTCGTTTACTTTACTATCATTTATAACCAATACTAGCATAGCTTCATTGAATGAATTTGTTCTAACCATTACATGTCTTAATAATCCATCATGATTTTTTTCATTATATACACTAATTTTTTTCTCATTTAAAATAGTTTTTAATTCTGTTATTATTTTATTCCCTAGAACAGAATTAAGCATATTATCTTCAACTTCAAAAACATCATGACTTTTTCTTTTGAAGAATCCAGTTATAATCTCTTTTCCATTTAAAGAAAATGGTTCGATTACTTTATTTCTATAGTTTTTTTCTACTGGAGATTCTAAAGTATTTTCAACTAAAACTTCACTATTTTTACCAATTCTTCTAATTACATCTTCTACCATATCTTTTTTATATTTAATCTGAGCTTCATAATTTAACATTCCAAAGTCACAACCTTGGAAATCTTCAAAAGTTATATAGTCAAGATTTTTAATTCTTTCTACTCCTGGTACAAGTATCTCTTTTATCAAAGCTCTTCCATAACTCTTTTTTAAAGATATTATTTCTGCTTTTACAACATCTCCAGGTACAGACATTGGAACAAACATAGCGAATTCATTATTATAGTATCCTAATCCCTCTCCACCATATACTATCTTTTCTATCTTAACTTCTATTATTTCACCTTTTCCTAATTTCATAAACACTCTCCTATTCTTTTAAAAAGAGCCATCTTCTATTTTAAAGAAATTTATTTTTTCTGATATAACCATATTTTTTTTTTTATTCATCTCTTGCTCTATTTTTCTTAAATCCATAAGTAGATCATACTCATATATTCTTTTACTTTTTTCTTTTTCTAACTCTTTAAGTTCTCTTTCCAATTTCAAATTATTTTTTTCCAAGTATGATATTGTTCTTATAAGATAACCGTAAAATGACCAGATTAAAATTATACCAACTGTAGTTAATAAAACTTTTTTCTTTTTCATTAGGTTTCTCCTTTTAGTAGTTTATAATTTTTCAATAACTCTTAATTTAGCTGAATGAGCTCTATTATTAAAATCAAGTTCATTTTTACCTGAAATTATAGGTTTTCTATTTACTAATTTCCCTTTTGGTTTTTCATTACAAACACAAATTGGTAATTCAATAGGACACTTACATCCAGTGCATAAATCTCTGAACATATTTTTTACAATTCTATCCTCTAAAGAGTGGAATGTTATAATACCTAAACGTCCACCTTTTTCTAAACTTTCAAAACATTTTGTGATTGCATTTTGTAAAACTTCTAGCTCTCTATTAACCTCTATTCTAATAGCTTGGAATACTTTTTTAGCTGGATGCTTTTCACTTCTTGGTGGATATGCTTTTCTTATTATATCTACAAGTTCACCAGTTGTTTCGATTGGTTTTTCCTCTCTTCTTTGACAAATAAGTCTTGCAACTTTTCTAGCAAATCTATCTTCTCCATATTCAAAGAAAATCTTTACTAATTTTCCCTCTTCATAATCATTTACAACTTCATATGCTGATAATTCAGAACTTCTATTCATTCTCATATCAAGTCTTGTATCATATCTATAAGAGAATCCTCTTTCTGGATCATCTAACTGAGTTGAAGATACCCCTATATCCATAAGTATTCCAGTTACTTTATCTACTCCAGCCATATAAAGTACTGTTTCAATATTTTCAAAGTTATTTTTGAATACAGACCATTTTTTACCATATTTTTCCAATCTTTTTTTAGCAAACTCTATTGCTTGGTCATCTTGATCTATAGAAATTAATCTTCCGTTATCGTCAATCTCTCTCAATATACCCTCAGAATGACCTCCGCCTCCTAAAGTACAATCAACATAAACTCCATCTTTTTTAATCACTAAATTTTCTAATGATTCATAATATAATACTGGTATGTGGTATTCGCTTTCTAATTCGTGCATTTTGTTCCTCCTACAAAAAATAGAGAAGCCAAGGCCTCTCTATTCTAAATTATAATAAATAAAAAATAATATATCTTAGAATCTTCAAAGCAAAATATGCCAATAATGGTGATAAATCTATTCTTGTATTTCCCATTGGTATTAAAGTTCTAAACGGTTTTAATATTGGCTCTGTTAAACCATAAACGAGATTTGTGAAATCATTTCTTGAATGTGGTGCTAGCCAAGAGATTACTATTCTTATTAAAATAAGTATTTTAATAACTTCAAAAGCTAAATTTATAATTTTGTAAATTAATCCCATTTCATCTCCCTATTCATCGCCTAAAAAATAATGTTTTGCTTTAATTGAATATTCCCAGCCAGACCAAATAGTTAAAATAACAGGTATTAGAGTCATATAAAAATAAATAGTTTTATACAATTCTATTTTTTCAGGATTACTTCCTAAACCAAAGAATAACATAATTATAATAACAATCATCTGAGTTGTAGTTTTATACTTTCCTAAAATTCCAGCAGGAATAACCTCTCCTTTTGCTGCAGCTATAGTTCTAATTCCACTTATCAAGAATTCTCTTGCTATAACAACAATAGACATCCAAGAAGGGATATAATCTAGCTTATTAAAAATTACCAAAGCTGAAATTACAAGTATTTTATCTGCTAAAGGATCCATGATTTTTCCTAAATCAGTTATTAGGTTATATTTTCTAGCTATATATCCATCTAACCAATCTGTTAATGATGCAAATATAAATATTCCAAATGCTATCAGTCTGTATAAATCACTTTGTATAACATTTACTGATTCTTGTAAAAAGTATATAAAAGGTATAGCTAATATTAATCTAATTGCTGTTAGTTTATTTGGTAAATTCAAGACTGACCCCTCCTTCTTTAAGACTATTTAACTTCGTTTTCTACAATTGCCCCAATGTAATCATACTCAAAGTTTTGTTCTATTCTTACTTTAACGATTTCACCTTGTTTTGCTGTTCCATCATTTGTTAATACTTTTCCATCTATATCAAGAGCTTGTCCTCTTGTTCTTCCCTCTAACATAAATTCACTTTCAGATGAAATTCCATCAATCATAACCTCTACAATTTTACCTATCATCGATCTATTTTTAATCTCTGCTACTTCAGCTTGTAAATTAGTTAATTCTGCCCATCTTCTTTCTTTTATATCTTCAGGAACTTGATCTGCTAATTCATGAGCAACTGTTCCTTCTTCTCTAGAATACTTGAATACTCCCACATAATCAAATTTGAACTCTTTTACGAAATCTTTTAGTTCCTCAAAGTTCTCCTCTGTTTCTCCTGGGAATCCTACTATTACAGTAGTTCTAATTGTTGCCTCAGGTATCTCTGTTCTTATTTTATCTAAAATTGATTTTATATGATCTCCAGATTTAGCTCTTGCCATATTTTGTAAAATATTTCCAGAAATATGCTGTATTGGAATGTCAAAATATTTACAAACTTTAGGTTCTGTTTTAACAACTTCAACCAATTCATCAGTTAAAGAATTTGGGAACATATAGTAAGATCTAATCCATTCTATACCTTCTACTTTTACTAACTCTCTTATTAAATCTGGAAGTGCTTTCTTTTTGTATAAATCAATTCCATACTCTGTTGTTTCTTGAGCTAATAAATTTATCTCTCTTACTCCATTAGCTGCTAAAGCTTTTGCTTCTTCTACGATATCTTCAATAGTTCTACTTCTTAAATCTCCTCTTAATTGAGGGATTATACAGTATGTACATCTTCTGTTACATCCTTCAGCTATCTTTAAATATGCTGTATGTGGATTAGTAGTTAATATTCTTTCTGTTTCTGCATTAGCTAAGAAATCGAAAGAAGAACATCTTATTATTTTTTCATCAATTAAAATTGAATCAACAATCTCTTCTATTTTGTGAATCTCTCCAGTACCTACAACAGCATCAATTTCTGGAATTTCAGCAATTAATTCTTCTGCATATCTTTGAGCTAAACATCCTGCAACTATTATTTTTTTTATTTTTCCAGCAGCTTTTTTTTCTGCCACTTCTAATATAGCTTGAATTGATTCTTCTTTTGCATCACCTATAAATCCACAAGTATTAATAAGAACCACTTCTGCTTCTTCTAAGTTGTTTGTCATTTCAAATCCTTTTCTAGCTACCATAAGACCTATTAAGTGCTCACTATCAACTAAATTTTTACTACATCCTAAACTTATTAAACCTAATTTCATTTTTACCATCCTTCAATTTAATGTTTATACTCTACGGAAAAATAACACAGAGGTTGAAGTCCTCTGTGTTATCCCCCTTAACTTAAAAATTATTCAGCTGCCATTTCCTGTAATAATTTTTTTCTACTTAAACTTATTTTTCCATTTTCTGTAGAAATTACTTTTACTTCAAATGTATCTCCAGCTTTTAGTACATCCTCAACATTAGCTACTCTCTCTAAAGAGATTTCTGACACATGTAATAACCCTTCTTTTCCAGGTAGTATCTCCATAAATGCACCAAACTTAGCTATATTTACTACTTTACCAGTATAAACTTCTCCAACTTCTACATCTTTAACGTATCCATTTACTAAAGTTATTGTTTGCTCTAAAACATCTAGTCCTTGACAGAATATAGCAACTCTACCATCGTCTGCTATATCTATAGTAGCTCCCGTTGCTTCTATTATTCCTTTAATATTTTTTCCACCTGGTCCTATTAATGCAGCAATTTTATCCTTAGGGATAATCATTTGATGTATTCTTGGAACTGTTGGTGCTAATTCATTTGTATTTGATAATGTATTATTCATTACATCTAATATCTGTAATCTAGCTATTAAAGCTTGCTTTAAAGCTATTCTCATGATATCTTCAGAGATTCCTGCAATTTTCATATCCATCTGTAAAGCAGTAATTCCTGTTTTAGTTCCTGCAACTTTAAAGTCCATATCTCCTAAGTGATCTTCAAGACCCATTATATCAGTTAAAACTACATAATCGTCATCTTTCTTTATTAGACCCATAGCAATTCCTGCTACATGCTCTTTAATAGGAACTCCTGCATGCATTAAAGCTAATGATCCACCACAAATTGAAGCTTGAGATGATGATCCGTTAGATTCTGTAATTTCAGAAACTAATCTTATTGTGTAAGGGAAATCATCTGTTGAAGGTAATACATAGCTTAATGCTCTTTCAGCTAATGAACCATGTCCTAATTCTCTTCTTCCAGTAGCTCCCATTCTTCCAGTTTCTCCAACTGAATAAGGAGGGAAGTTATAGTGTAAATAGAATTTTTTGAAGTACTCTTCATCTAATCCATCAACAAGTTGCTCGTCCTCTTTAGTTCCTAAAGTTGCTACAACTAAAGCTTGTGTTTCTCCTCTTGTGAATAAAGCCGAACCGTGAACTATTGGTAATACTTCTACTTCAGCTGCTAAATCTCTTATTTCATCTGTTGCTCTTCCATCTACTCTGTGCTTATTGTAAAGGATTGCATCTCTTACTAATTCTTTCATTAAGTCATGGTAGTATTTTGCAAATTCTGCAACTACATCTGATGGAACTTCTTCTTCAGCAAAGTTTTTAGCTACAAACTCTTCGAATAAAACTTCTTCAAATTTATCTATTGCTTCTTCTCTTGCTTTCTTACCTGTTGTTAATACTGCTGCTTTTAACTTTTCAGCTCCATTAGCATCTATGAAAGTTTTTACGATAGGCATTACTTCTGGTGCTACAAACGTTAACTTTTCTTTACCTACTAAAGCTTGGAACTCCATTTGGAATTTACATATTTTTTTTATGTTATCATGAGCAAACATTATAGCTTTTAGCATTGTTTCCTCATCCATCTCTTTTGCTCCAGCTTCAACCATATTTATAGCATCCATACTTCCTGCTACTGTTAAGTTTAATTCACTAGTTTTTAATTGCTCTGGAGTTGGGTTTAAAATAAACTCTCCATCAATCATTCCTACAACTACTCCTGCTACTGGTCCCATAAATGGAATATCAGATATTGTTAATGCTGCTGAAGATCCAACAATTCCCATAAAATCAGGAGTTGAAGCTCCGTCATATGATAATGTTGTATTTACAATATGTACATCATATTTAAACCCTTCAGGGAACATTGGTCTTATTGGTCTATCTATTAATCTTGCTATTAAAGTTGCATTTGTTGATGGTCTTGCTTCTCTTTTGTTGAAACCACCTGGGAATTTTCCTGCTGCATAATATTTCTCAATATAATCAACTGTTAAAGGGAAAAAGTCTATCCCTTCTCTAGCACCTTTACTTCTATTTACCGTACTTAATAAAATCGTGTCTCCATACTGAACCATAACAGCACCATTTGATTGTCTTGCTACTTTTCCAGTTTTTAACGTTAATTCTCTTCCACCTATTTCTAAGCTTAAAGTTACTTCATTAAACATTAAATTTCCTCCTTTTAAATTGTTAGAGGATAAATATCGCAAATAATAAGGAAATAAAACTAAAATTTTTTAGCTTTAATCTCTTACTACTTACCTTATATTTATCCTCTATTATTAACATATTAAAGTATATCATTTTTACATTTAAAAAGCAATTTCTTATTTATCAGTCTGCATTCATACTATGTATAAAACTTAAAGCTATTCCCATTGTAACCATAGCACTACCTCCATAACTAAAAAATGGCATAGGTAATCCAAATACAGGGAAAAGTCCTACTGCTACGAATATATTTATAATTACCTGAGTTATTATTTGTGCACCTATTCCCATAGCTAAATATTTTCCAAAATAATTTTTACTTTCTCTTCCTGTAACTATGATTAAGTGATATAAACAAAAGAACAATCCTATAACTAAGAACATTCCTACTATTCCAAACTCTTCACCAAAAGTAGCCATTATAAAGTCTGTGTGAATTTCTGGAAGGTAACTGTACTTTTGAACTCCATTTGCATATCCTTTTCCAAAAAACCCACCACTTCCAAAAGCGTAAACCGATTGTTTAACTTGATATCCATAATCATCAGAATAATTTCCAAAAAATAATCCATCTATATAACTTTTAATTCTCATAATTTTATATGAGGCTCCCTGTTCGGTAGCGAATTTATATGCTATCCCTAGACCAATTACCCCAAATAAACTTCCAAATGAAGCCACTCTTAATATCCATTTATCTTTCAATTTACTCATAAATATCATAAATACCCAAATTGAAAAATAATGTATTACTGTTCCCATATCTTTTTGAGCTAAAATTAAAGATCCATAACAAAACAAATAAAAAATAGTAGAAATTATAGTTGTTTTTTCAGAATAATCATTATCTTCGGCTCTAGCTAAACAATTAGCCATGTTTATAACAAATGAACATTTTAAAATTTCAGCTGGCTGAATTGATATTGGACCTAAATTAATCCATCCGTATGCACCATTGATTTTAGGAATAAATGGTAATCCAATTTTTCCACCAATATACATTCCTAATAAAACAAACATACTACTTACAAATATTATTCCATTAACTTTTCTTTCACTTAAAAATTTATAAGTTAAGTTATATTTTTTCATTTTTCCAGTACTTCCCAATAAAAGATAAATCAAGAAAAATATAAAGATATAAAAAAAATGTTTTTTTATATTTTCTGGTTTCATATAAAAAGCAGCACTTATCATATTTATAGAACTAAGAACCATAAGTATTATTGTGAGAAACAAAATTGAAATTCTTCTATGTTTTAATCTACTTATTTTAATCTTTGTTTTAATTTTATTTTTTTCTAAATCTTCTTGGGGAAATTGTTTATTTATATTTTCCATATTGTTTCTCCTTTTTTTACTTTTTACAAAAAATAAAAAAATGGCGCTTCTTGCTGGGCTCGAACCAGCGACAACACGATTAACAGTCGTGTGCTCTACCAACTGAGCTAAAGAAGCACTTTTTTTAAGATTGGCAACTTCCTATCCTCC
>JBOFYP010000141.1:0-3371 GCA_051654725.1 Cetobacterium sp. | reverse complement strand
CTTCGACAGCTTTAATTAAAAGATTTTTCTCCTCTAAAGTATAAAGAGTAGAAAAATCGAGTTCAGGAGAATCTTCCTTAGCAAGATTAAGATGGCTTATAACAGTCCCAATCTGTATATTTTGAGCCTCTGCTATCTCCTCTAAAGAAAAACCACCTAAAAACATCTCTTTCGATTTTTGATACCTCTGAGAGCTTTTAACGCTATTTTTACTTTTAGAAGAAGTCCCAGATAAAGGTTCTAATTTTTGAAGAACAGATACATCATTTGTTTTTTGAATATAATCCTCTAAAACATCTAAAATAGCCTTACCATATCTCTCAAATTTAACTTCACCCATTCCGTTTATTTGAAGCAGTTCACCTTTCGTTCTAGGCTTATAGTTACAAATCTGAATTAAAGTTTTATCAGAGAATATAACATAAGGTGGAACTTTATAGTGTTCGGCAGTTTCTTTTCTGTAATGAGATAATAGAGAGAATAGTTTTTCTCCACCAGTTATCAAAGTATCATCAAGTAAAGATTTACTAGACTTCGTAGACTTTTTGAAAGAGTTATCAATATTTAAAACTTTCATAAAAATTTTCTCTTTAGAACGAATAAAAGTATAAGCTTTTTCAGTTATTTTAAGAAGAGGATATTTACCCTCTGCAGTATTCAAGTAGTCATTGCCAACAAGATAGTCCATAAAGCTCTTTATATCATCCATAGAGCTACTTTTGAGTGCTCCGTAAGTAGATTGTTCATTAAGTTTGTACTCTCTTATTTTAGCCGTATTAGAGCCTTTTAAAACGTCTGAGATTAATTTCATTCCAAACCTATCATTTAGCCTTCCAACACACGAGATAATTTTTTGAGCTTCAAGAGTTATATCAAAAGTTTCACCCTCGTTTAAACAGTTGCTACAACTTTCACACCCCTCATCTAAAGTATCCCCAAAATAGCTTATAATATACTCTGAAAGACATCTGTTCGTTCGAGTATAGGTTTCTATAGAGGCTAGTTTTTCATACTTGATTCGAGTTAATTCAGGAGATTGATTCTCATTTTCAATAAAAAGCTTCTGAACGACAATATCTTTTGGATGATAGATAAGTATGCAGTCTGATGGTAAACCATCTCTACCAGCTCTACCAGCTTCTTGGTAGTAACTTTCAACATCTTTTGGAATATTATTATGAATAACCCATCTCACGTTAGATTTATCAATTCCCATACCAAATGCATTTGTGGCAACTATGATATCTGTTCTGTCTAAAAGAAAATCCTCTTGATTCGAAACTCTTTCATTGTCAGACATTCCAGCATGGTATTTACCAATTTTTGTAGTTTTAGAGAGATATTCATAAAGTTTTTCACACTCTTTTCGAGTTGAAACATATATAATTCCACTCTGATTTTCATGCTCTTTTATAAAGTTTTGAATAAATTTGAAGTTGTCTATATTTTTTAAAACAGAAAATCTCAAATTTTCTCTTCTAAAACCATTTCTGAAAACATCAGCATCAATGTTTAAACTATCCAAAATATCCCTAGAAACCTCTGGTGTAGCTGTAGCTGTAAATGCTGTTATTACTGGATTAGAATCTAAAGATTGAATAAAACTTTTTATATTTTTATAACTAACTCTAAAATCATGTCCCCATTGAGAGATACAATGTGCCTCATCTACAGCTACTTGAGAGATATTTAATCTTCTAGCAACAGATAAAAACCTAGAGTTTTCGAGTCTTTCTGGGGCTATATATATAATTTTATAATCTCCCTTAGCCAACGAATCAAAAATCATCTCACACTCATTATTTGATAGACTGCTGTTGATAAAAGCAGCTTCTATACCATTTTGTCGTAAAGCATCCACTTGATCTTTCATAAGAGATATCAATGGCGAAACAACAATTGTAATCCCTTCAAAAATAAGAGCTGGAATCTGATAACAGATTGATTTACCTCCACCTGTAGGCATTAAGGCTAGAGTATTTTTTTTATTTAAAATATTAGTAATTATATCTTCTTGACCTTTTCTAAAGTTGTCGTATCCAAAATATTTTTTAAGAATTAATTTCTCTTTTTCCACGTTAAAACCTCCTCGATATTTTTAGACTTATATGATATTATACTTCATCATTCACTTTTAGTTAAGGAGGATTTATGAATAAATTTAAATGTTATTATATCTACCATAGCTGTTTTGTTGTAGAGAGTGCTAAATCTTTACTTATTTTTGATTTTTACAAATTTCCAGAAAAATCAGTGCAGGATGATATCTCTTTAGAAGATATTATTTTGAATTCTGAAAAAAATATTTACGTTTTTTCATCTCATGGTCACTATGATCATTTTAATTCTGATATTTTAAAATGGAAAAATCGTTTTTCAAACTTAAAATATATTTTTAGTAGTGATATCAAATTATCAGAAGAACATCCTAATACATACTTCATGAATAAGAATGAATTTTTAGATTTAGACGATTTGATAATTCATAGTTATGGCTCTTCTGATTTAGGAATCTCTTTCTTAGTCGAAATTGATTCTACTAAAATTTTCCATGCTGGTGATTTAAATTGGTGGTATTGGAAAGATGATACAAGAGAAGAGGAACTTTATATGAAAAATCTTTTTAGTTCTATTGTTCAAAATATTGAAGTTAACAAAGAGATAGATTTAGCATTTTTCCCAGTAGACCCTAGATTAGAGGAGTTTTGTTATTTGGGTGTTAAGTATTTTGCAGATAAAGTAAAACCTAAAAATATTTTAGGGATGCATTTTGATAATAATTATTTTGTTACAAAAGATTTAATTTTAGAATTGGAAAAATTTGGTGTTAATAGTTTTGAAATTAAAAGAACTAATTCGGTTTTTGATTTTTAATAGAACAGTTTTGATTTTTTACTAAACAATTGTTTATATAATATATTCTGTGTTTTATTTCTGTTCTTATTTTTAAAATATGCTCGTAATTAAAATACTAGAAATATTTTAATTACTAAAAAAAAACACTATTGACATTATATTACGGATATGGTATTATAAATCAAACCGATAATTAAGTAAATTTAATACCCCCCAAATTTATTTAAAACTTTTATTTTAACACTCCCCCGTGTTTAAGAAGAAAAAACTCTTTCTTTCCCCAAGAAAGAGTTTTTTCTATTTTTTGTATCTTTTTTCTTTGTGTTTTTTGTTTTAACGTGTTTTGTGTGAGAAGTCCCCTTCCTCTATTAGGGAGGGGATGAATCGCATGCTTTTTTCTTTTTTATTGATTTTTAGTGTAAAATCCTTTATAATATTGGGATAATCAATAAAAAAGGAGGTGCACTTTGAAGTATAATTTAGCTTATAAATATAGAATTTATCCAAATGAAGAA
>JBOFYP010000140.1:0-10976 GCA_051654725.1 Cetobacterium sp. | reverse complement strand
TTTTGAAGTTTACCATCTTCCCATAGATATAGAGAGATTCTTTTTGCTCCAGTTAATACAAAATAAGCATCAAGAATTGTTGAAATTATTTTATCAAGTTCCATAATTGAAAGAACAGTTTTAGATAAAGAGTTGATATTAGATAAGCTAGCAACTCTTTGTTCTAGTATCTGATTACTGTATTCTAACTGTTTCGATTTAGTAAGAAGAGACTCATAAGTAATTTCAAGCTCTTTTTTATAATCTTTTAATTCATCAATAGAGTTATCAAGTTCTAAATCTTGTTTTTTAATAGCAGCAGTAGCTCGTTCATAATCATTTTTTAAATCCTCAGATATATCGTCTAAAAAATCTTTACTTATAAAACTTTTTAAAATTTTACTAGTTTCTTCAAAATTTTTCTTTTCTATTTTTTTTAAAACTAAAAAGAAAATAAAAAATAAAATTATAAAAGAAAAATATGTAATCAATTATTTTACCTCCCAATCAGAAAATTTATTATAAAGAGGTTTTACTTCAATATTATTTTTTGATTCATTTCTTTTCCAATTATTTAAATTAGAGATAGGAGTTGAATTTCTAATAACTTCTTTTAATTCATCGAATGAATTAAGTTTTACTAAATTAGAAGTAAAATTATAATCAGCATTAAATAAAACATTTTCATTATTTCCAACAAATAAAGCTAATGAATTTTGTAATACCTTAAAACCAGACTGAGAGTTAGATTCTATAAAAATAATTTTGTTTTTTAAAGAGTTCAAACTAGTATTACTGTTTTTAATAAAGATAACTCTATCTTCAGAATTATTATTTTCAGAGTAAACAAAATTTTGCTTTATTTTATTCAAATTATCAATAGTAGATTGTCTATTTAGCAAAATATCTTCCATTAAAAGACTTTTATCTAATTCAGTATATAAAAATTCTGAATTGTACATATTTTCATTTTGTGTAAGTTCTAAAAGAATAAAATATTGTCTATTTAATAATTTTTGATTTTCGCCAGCTTCACTAGGGGTAGAGATGTTTAAATTGTTTAAAATACTAATTTCATCATCAGTTAGGTCTTCAACAATTTTCATTCCAAGTATTTCTTTATCAATCCATCCTTTATCTAAAAGAGAATTTAATTCTTTTTCAAACTCGGGATTGATAAGAAGATTCAAACTATTTTTTTGTATATCATTTAGTTTAGTTAAATTATCATTTAAATTATTATAAAAATTGATTTTATCATTGTAATTATTTGGATAGTCAAAAGAAATAATTTTAAAATCATATTTCCCTACAGGAATATTTTTTTGAAAGCTAATTTTTTGACTGAGATCTTTTCTATTTGAAAATTGAGAACATCCAATTAATGTGATTAAAGAAAAAAGTAAAAAAAGTTTTTTCATATTGTTAAATCATCTCCTTTATTTTTAAAGCGATTTTTTTAGGAATAATTTTTTCTAATTCCTCTAAAGTCGTATTTTTAATTTCGTTTATAGAACCGAAAGTTTTTAAAAGAAGGGTTCTTCTTTTAGGACCAATTCCAGGAATAGTATCAAGCTCACTCGAAATAACTCTTTTTTTTCTGAGTAATCTATGATAAGTAATTCCAAATCGATGAGCTTCATCTCTAGTTCTTTGAAGTATTTTTAAAGCTTCATTGCTTTTAGATAAAGTATAAGGTGTAGTTTCAGGATATTTATAAACGAGCTCCTCTTTTTTTGCAATACTTAAAAGATTCGAAATATTATCTTGGTTAAGAGTTTTAAGAATATCAGCGACAGCATTTATTTGTCCTAAACCACCATCAATTAAAATAACATCTGGAAACTCTTCTGCTGAAAGATTTTTATATCTTCGCTCAATAACTTCTTTCATCATTGCAAAATCATCGGGAGTATCCTTTGTTTTAATTTTAAATTTACGATATAATTTTGTAGATTTTCTTCCATCAACAAAAACACTCATAGAGGCGACAGCATCTTTTCCAGATATATTAGAGATATCAAAACATTCAATTTTAAAAGGAAATCTTTTTAAATTCAAAGTTTTGTAAAGATTATTTAATCCATCTTCTACAATTTTTTTTGAAGTGTAAAAGTTTTCAATATCTTTATTTAAGTTTAACAATCCCATCTCTAATAGATTTTTTCTACGAGAATTAACTTTAGGAAAAAGAAGTCTAACTTTCCTGTTGAAAACTTTTTCAAAAATATTATTAAAAATGAAAGAATGTTCTTTCAAATTTTCTTCAAAAATAATAGTGTTTGGAATTGGATGTTTTGAATAATAACCAATTAAAATGTCATGTATGATATTATCAAAAAATATTTGTTCTAGAGTGATATTATGAAAAATTTTGTTAAGCATTTTTCCATTTAAGATATTTAAAACTGAAATAAATAATCTATTTTTATCTAGTTTAAAAGTAAAAATATCTTCGTTGATTAGAGAACTGTTTTCAGTAATTTGTTTTTGAATATTTGAATTAATTTCTTTTATTTGCTCTCTTATTATAATTGCTTTTTCAAACTCAAACTTATCAACAGCTTTTGTCATATTAAGATTTAACTCTTTTATAACAAATTCAATTTTTCCATTTAAAATATTTTTAACAAACGAAATATTTTCGTTATATCCTTCAAATATATTTTTAAATTTGCAAGGTCCATCACAAAGCTTCATATGAAATCTCAAGCAAGGTTGTGAATATATTTTCTCCATATCTCTTTTACAATCTCTAATTCTATAAATTTTAGAGAGAGTATTTTTTAAATCAGTAGCCCCATAAGGAAAAGGACCAAAATAATCTCCTAAATTTTTATTTAAATCTTTAATTTTTTTTACAATCAATATTTTAGGAAATTTTTCATTTGTTATTAAAATATAAGGATATGTTTTTTCATCTTTTAAATTGATATTATATTTAGGAGAATATTTTTTTATCAAATTATTTTCCAAAATTAAAGCATCAATCTCTGAATTACAAATAATAAAATCTATATCAACAATAGAGCTAGTTAATTTTTTTGTTTTTTCATCAATGTGCTCTTTATTAAAGTATGAGCTAATTCTATTAGAAAGATTCTTAGCTTTTCCAATGTATATTATTTTATGAGAATCTTTCATTAAATAAACACCAGGATTTTCTGGAATATCTTTATTAAAAAAAGTTGCCATATTTTACCAATTACCTCTTTCTTTTTCTCTGTGTGTTGAATAAATGTTAATATCATTCAAATTATTTAAGTCCTTTTGCAGTTTTCTAACAAAAGAAACAGATCGATGTTTTCCTCCGCTACAGCCTATTCCTATTGTAAGATGTCTTTTTTCATCTTTGATATAACCAGGAATAAGAAAAGTTATTAAGTCAAAAATTTTAGAATATAAAGTTTGAGAAGATTCAAAACTCATAACATACTCATAAACATCATCATTAAAACCAGTTTTTTCTCTCAGAGTTTCAATGTAGTATGGATTTGGAAGCGTTCTAACATCAAAAATCATATCAGAATCAATTGGAACACCATGCTTAAAACCAAATGATTGAAGATGTATATTTAACAAAATATTTTTTGAAAAAGAAGCAACAGCCATTTCTATTTTTCGTGAAAGTTCTTTAGCACTTAAAAAACTTGTATCGATAATAAGATTAGTTTTATCTTTAATGTCACCCATAAAGAAAATTTCATCTTCAATACTTTGTAGTAAAGTATCTTTAGTTAAAGGATGTTTTCTACGAGTTAAATTATATCTGTTTAAAATCGTTTGAACAGAAGCTTCTAGAAAGATAACTTTATAATCAATTCCTAAACTATCAATTTCTTTAAAAAATTCATTACAATCGTTAGCATTTATGATTGTTCTGATATCAAGACCAAGTGCAATTCTATTAACTTTTTTATTTCTACTCGAATTTTGTAAATCTTTCAAAATTAATCCAGCAAATTTAAAAGGAATGTTATCCATTGTAAAGAAGCCTAAATCTTCTAAAGTTTTAAGTCCAGTTGATTTTCCAGAACCACTAAGTCCAGTTAAAATTATTAACTCCATAATATTTTCCTCCAAATTTAGTTTACTTTATTATACAGTAAAGTAGATTAAAATTATATAAAAAATAGATAGAAATTTTAAAAATATATATTATATTCATACATAATATAGTAAATTATAGTTTATATAGTAAAAAAATAACATTTGACAACTATTTAGTTTTAGTATATACTCTTTCTTAGAGCAAAAAAAGGAGGGTGAAATATGGTTTTTAGAAGTGGCACGAAAGTAAAGAAGAAAAGAAGTTACCTGCTATTTTTAATTCTATTCATTTCATTTTTCAATAATTTATTTGTATTTTTTAATTTTGTAGTTTTTAATTTTAATATTTATATAGATCGGGAATATGATTTTCATATTCCTTTTTTTATGCAAAAATTTTGGGAGGTTTAAATGAAGGGGAAGTTAATTCTTGAAAACGGAATGAGTTTTGATGGGAAAATTTTTGGAGAATTAGGTGAAAGTGTTGGAGAACTTGTATTTAATACAGGAATGACAGGTTACCAAGAATTATTAACAGATCCATCATATTATGGACAAATTGTTGTTATGACTTATCCAATGGTTGGAAATTATGGGGTAAATTTAGAAGATATGGAATCTACAGGCATAAAGTTAAAAGGGTTTATCATCAAAGAGGATGCAAAACTTCCAAATAACTTTAGATGTGAGATGACATTAGATGGATTCTTAAGACAGCATAAAGTTGTAGGATTCAAAGGTGTTGATACAAGACATTTAACTAAAATAATCAGAGAAGAAGGAGCTATGAAAGCTTTAATAACTGCAAAAGACTTAACTCAAAAAGAGATTGATGAGCATTTTGCTAAATTTAATAACTCAGATGCAGTAGAGCAGGTAAGTACAAAAGAGATGTATGAAATTCCTGGAACTGGAAAAAGAATTGGAGTAATAGATTTTGGAGTTAAGAAAAATATTTTAAGATGCTTCGAAAAAAGAGGTATACATCAAATAGTTTTCCCGTGGAATGTAACAGCAGAAGAATTACTTTCTCATAAGCTAGATGGAATATTTTTATCTAATGGACCAGGGGATCCTGCAGAGTTAACAGGAGTAATAAATGAGATTAAAAAATTAGTAGGAAAACTACCAATAGTTGGAATCTGTTTAGGGCATCAACTATTAGCTTGGGCTTTAGGTGGAACTACAACAAAATTAAAATATGGACATAGAGGATGTAATCACCCAGTTAAAGATTTAGAAAAGAATAGAATATTCATAACTTCTCAAAATCATGGTTACGTTGTAGATAAAGTACCAGATTCAATGAAAGTTACTCATATAAATTTAAATGATAATTCAATAGAGGGAATGAGAAGTGAAGAACATAGAATACTTTGTGTTCAATATCATCCAGAAGCTTGGCCAGGTCCAGCTGATTCAGAGTATTTATTTGATGATTTTTTACAAGTAATAGAGGGGTAAGATTTAGGGATTATTTTAGTAAAATTTTCAGGAGGCGGATATAATGTTAGATAAATCAATAAAAAAGACACTGGTAATAGGATCTGGACCAATAATAATAGGGCAAGCAGCAGAATTTGATTATTCTGGAACACAAGCATGTGAAACTCTTAAAAAAGAGGGAATAGAAGTTGTATTAATAAACTCTAATCCAGCAACTATAATGACAGATAAAGCAGTAGCAGATAGAATATATATTGAACCAATAACAGCAGAATTTGTTGAGAAAGTTATTGCAAAAGAAAGACCTGATTCAATATTAGCAGGAATGGGTGGACAAACAGCTTTAAATATGGCAATTGAGTTAAACGATAAAGGAATCCTAGAGAAATATGGAGTGAAAGTTATCGGAACACCAGTTGATTCTATCAAAAGAGGAGAAGATAGAAAATTATTTAGAGAGGCTATGGATAAAATTGGAGAGCCTGTAATTGAAAGTAAAATAGTTGAAAGTTTAGAAGATGGATTTAAAGTTGCTAAAGAGATTGGTTATCCAGTTGTAGTAAGACCTGCTTATACTTTAGGTGGAACTGGAGGGGGAATTGCTGATACACCTCAAGAGTTAGAAGATATTCTGTTAAAAGGGTTGAAGTTATCAAGAGTAGGACAAGTACTTATTGAAAAATCAATTTTAGGATGGAAAGAGGTTGAGTATGAAGTAATCAGAGATAAAGATGGAAACTGTATAACTGTTTGTAATATGGAAAATATAGATCCTGTTGGAATTCATACTGGAGATTCAATAGTTGTTGCACCATCACAAACTCTTTCAGATAGAGAGTACCAGATGTTAAGAACATCAGCATTAAAAATAATAAATGAAATAGGAGTAGTTGGAGGATGTAATGTTCAGTTTGCACTACACCCAAAATCATTCCAATATGCAATTATAGAGATTAATCCAAGAGTATCAAGATCTTCTGCATTAGCATCAAAAGCTACAGGGTATCCAATAGCTAGAGTTGCAACTAGATTATCTTTAGGATATACATTAGATGAAGTTATAAATGAAGTAACTGGAAAAACATTTGCTTGTTTTGAACCAGCACTAGATTATATAGTAGTAAAAATACCAAAATGGCCATTTGATAAGTTTAAAAAAGCAAATAAAAGATTAGGGACAAAAATGATGGCAACAGGTGAGATTATGGCTATTGGTAATAATTTCGAAGCTGCTTTCTTAAAAGGTTTAAGATCTTTAGAGATTGGAACATATAATTTAGAGCATCCAGTAGTTAAAAAAATGACTATGGAAGAGCTAAAAGCTATAGTTGTAAGACCTGATGACGAAAGAATATTTGTACTAGCAGAGATGTTAAGAAGAGGATATGTAAAAGATAAGTTACAAAAATTAACTGGAATAGATAAGTTCTTCATGGAAAAATTAGAGTGGCTTGTTAGACAAGAAGAGATAATGAAGAAAATGGAACTTAAAGATTTAGATGAGAAGTACTTAAAAAATGTTAAGAAAAAAGGATTCTCAGATAAAGGAATTGCTCAATTACTAAATGTAACAGAGCAAGATATCAGAAGAAGAAGAAGAGACTTTAACATAAAGCCAGTTTATAAAATGGTTGACACTTGTGCTGGAGAGTTTGCAGCAGATTCATCATACTTCTATTCAACTTATGATCAATTTGATGAAGTTGAAGTAACTGATAATAAAAAAGTAATAGTTATAGGTTCAGGACCAATAAGAATAGGTCAAGGAATAGAGTTTGATTATTGTACAGTACATTCAATAAAAACATTAAGAAAAATGGGGATAGAGAGTATTATTATAAATAATAACCCAGAAACAGTATCAACAGATTTCTCAACTGCAGACAGATTATACTTTGAACCTTTAGTAACAGAAGATGTTATGAATATAATTGATAAGGAAAATCCAGAAGGAGTTATAATTCAATTTGGAGGTCAAACAGCAATAAAGTTAGCTAATGACTTGAGAGATAGAGGGGTTAAAATATTAGGGACTTCTGCAGAAATGGTAGATGCAGCGGAAGATAGAGAAAAATTTGAAAATATAATGGAAAAATTAGATATTAAGAGACCAAAAGGTAAAGCTGTTTGGGATATTGAAGCTGGAAAGAAGATAGCGATAGAGGTTCAGTATCCAGTTTTAGTAAGACCATCATATGTTTTAGGTGGACAAGGAATGGAGATTTGTCATGATGAATTCAATCTTGTTAACTATTTAAAAGCATCTTTTGAAAGAGATCCTGAAAATCCAGTTTTAATAGACAAATACTTAAATGGAATAGAGGTTGAAGTTGATGCAATTTGTGATGGAGAGGATATTTTAATTCCTGGAGTAATGGAGCATTTAGAAAGAGCAGGAGTTCACTCGGGAGATTCAATAACAATATATCCACCACAAAACCTTTATGAAGGAACAGAGCAAAAAATAGAAGAGATTACGAAAAAGATAGCAAAAGAGTTAAAAATAAAAGGAATGATGAATATTCAATTCATAGCATATGAAAATGAATTATACGTTATAGAGGTTAATCCAAGATCTTCAAGAACAGTTCCTTATATAGCTAAAATATCAGGAGTTCCAGTAATAGATTTAGCAACAAAAGTAATAATGGGACAAAAACTCAAAGATTTAAACTTTGGAACAGGAATTTATAAAAAACCATCAGTAGTAGCAGTAAAGGTACCTGTATTCTCAACAGAAAAACTTTCTGGAGTAGAAGTTTCTTTAGGACCAGAAATGAAATCAACAGGAGAGGTTTTAGGGGTTGGGCATACTGCAGATGAGGCTATATTCAAAGGTCTTTTAGGTGGCGGAAGAGTTCAATGTGTTAGAAATAAAAAAATTCTTTTAACAATAAGAGATAAAGATAAAGACGAGTTTTTACCAGTAGCAAAATCATTAAAAAATCTAGGTTGTCAACTGTTTGCAACAGAAGGAACACAAAAATACTTAGAAGAAAAAGGAATTGAAGCTACAGCTGTTAGAAAAATAAATGAAGAATCACCAAATATTTTAGATTTATTAAAAAATAGAGATGTTGATCTTTTAGTAAATACACCAACAAAAGCAAATGACGCTCAAAGAGATGGATTTAAAATAAGAAGAACAGCAATTGAATATGGAGTAGAAGTATTAACTTCGATAGATACGTTAAATGCAGTAATTAGAGTTCAAGAATTAAATGTAGATAAAATGGATTTAGAAGTATTTGACATTTCAAGAATATAAATAAGATAAGACTTTTAATGTAGATTAAAGACTACATTAAAAGTCTTTTTTTTTTTCATAAAAAATGAAAATACACTATAAATTAGTAAAATAAATCAAGATTATAAATTTAATAGGAGGATTTTCATGAGAAGATTTTATGCTGAAAGTAAATCTGAAGTAATGGGATACTTTAATGTAACTGAAGCAGGATTAAAAAAAGTAGATTTGGAAAAAGTAAGAGAGGAATATGGATTAAATAGCTTGAAAAGTAAACCTAAAAAAAATGGTTTCATAATTTTTTTAGAACAATTCAAAGATTTTTTGGTAGTTATCCTTTTAGCCGCAGCTATAATTTCATTTGTTTCAGGAAATAAAGAAAGTACAATAGTTATTTTGGCAGTGTTAATAATGAATGCAATTTTAGGTACTGTACAACATTTAAAAGCAGAAAAATCATTAGAGAGTTTAAAAAAGATGTCATCACCAAAAGCAAAAGTTATTAGAGATGGACAAAAACAAGAGATAGATTCAACTCAATTATTACCAGGAGATATAGTTCTAATTGAAGCGGGAGATATAGTTCCAAGTGATGCAAGAATTTTAGAAGCTCATTCATTAATGGTAAATGAAAGTTCTTTGACAGGAGAATCAGAGAGTGTTGAAAAAATTACAACAGTAATAGATGATGAAAATTTAACTGTAGGTGATCAAAAAAATATGATTTTTTCAGGAAGTTTAGTTACTTATGGAAGAGCAAAAGCGATTGTAACTTCTATAGGAATGAAAACAGAACTTGGAAAAATAGCTTCTCTTTTGGATGAAACAGAAGATGCAGCAACACCATTACAAAGGTCGTTAGAAAAATTTGGAAAGAAATTATCAATTGCAATAATTATTCTTTGTATTTTAATATTTTTTATGAACTTGTCAAGAGGAGTTAACACACTTGATTCATTGATGTTTGCAGTGGCTTTAGCAGTAGCTGCTATTCCAGAAGCTTTAGGATCAATAGTTACAATTGTATTAGCCATAGGAACACAAAAAATGGCTAAAGAAAACGCAATTATTAAAAAGCTACACTCTGTAGAATCTTTAGGATGTGTATCTGTTATTTGTTCTGACAAAACAGGTACATTAACACAAAATAAGATGACTGTAAAAAAATTATATGTTGATGGAAAAGTAATAGATGAAGATAGAATAGATAAAACTTCAAATTTAGAAATGCAATTATTAAAAGGAGCTATTTTATGTAATGATGCAGTAAATATAAATGGCCAAGAGATTGGAGACGCAACAGAGATAGCTTTAGTAAATATAGGACATAAATATAATTTAGTTGAAAACGAATTAAGAAAAAGTTATAAAAGGTTAAAAGAGTTACCATTCGATTCTGATAGAAAAATGATGAGTACATTAAATGAAATAGATGATAAAAAATATTTAATAACAAAAGGTGCACCTGATATTATAGTCGATAAAGCAAAATATATTTTAAGAGAAAATGGAGTTGTAGAAGAAATAACTCCGAGTGATATTGAAAATGTAAAAAATATGAATATAAAATTTGCAGAATCAGGATTAAGAGTTTTAGCATTTGCTCAAAGAGAGATATCAGAAGTTAAAGAGTTAGAATTTTCAGATGAAAATGATTTTGTATTTATAGGTCTTATAAGTATGATAGATCCACCAAGAGCAGAATCGAAAATGGCAGTTCAAGATTGTATAAAAGCTGGAATTAAACCAGTTATGATAACAGGAGATTATAAAATTACAGCAAAAGCAATAGCAAAAGAGATTGGAATATATAAAGATGGAGATGAAACGTTAAACGGTTCTGAAGTTGAGGAGATGACTGATGCAGAATTAATGAAACACGTTGAAAGAATATCAGTTTATGCTAGAGTTTCACCAGAGCATAAAATTAGAATAGTATCAGCTTGGCAAAAACTTGGAAAAATTTGTGCAATGACTGGAGATGGAGTGAATGATGCACCTGCATTAAAAAAAGCAGATATAGGAATAGCAATGGGTATTACAGGAACAGAAGTTTCAAAGGATGCAGCTTCTATGATATTAACTGATGATAATTTTTCAACAATTGTTAAATCCGTAGTAACAGGAAGAAATTTATATGCAAATATAAAAAACTCTATAAGATTTTTATTATCTGGAAATACAGCAGGAATTTTAGCAGTTTTTTATGCCTCTTTAATGGGGTTGCCAGTTATATTTGCACCAGTACATCTAT
>JBOFYP010000139.1:0-2182 GCA_051654725.1 Cetobacterium sp. | reverse complement strand
GTGAAGTTATAATAAGAGCCTTCAATAATTTAGATGAAAATTTTCAAAAAATTATTTTAGAAAAAGCTCAAACATATTTTTTGAAAGAATCTAAAAAAGAAAGTATTGATGGATATATGCAAAAAATTTGGGAAAGTGTAAAAAATATTTATGTTGTAAAAGCAATGAAAGGTGAAATTTAAATATATCCTCGGTCATGACCGAGGATATATTTTTTGATTATCTAAAGCTATTTTTACAAGCTTTCCATACTCTTTACCAGAATTTCTCTCATCTGGATTAACAGGATGTATAGCAAAGTAAATATGTACACCTGGAGCTAAAATAGTGTTAATCAGTTTTAAAATTAGATTCAATACTCTATTCTTTTCAATTTTTTCAAAATAAAAAGAGTACTATTTAGTACCCTTTAAAAAAAATTTTAAACTTGAAAATCCATCAATATACTCTAAAAAATCTAAGTTTTTTATAGTTTGCAATATGATAGTTTTTCTCATATTACATAGTCGTGATTCATTTAAATTTAAAATCTCTATTGTTTCTTTAGCTTTTTCATATTTTTCTCCACTTATTTCTTTAGGAATAACTTGTCCTGTTTTTATATCATAAGTTAAATAATCTTGTGGTTTTACATGTTCAATTTCACTATTTTCTACTTCTATTTGTATTTCACAATATGGACAACATAAATCCTGCTCTTCTAGTAACATATGTTCACGAAGGGCTTGCTTTAATTCTGGATAAGAGTTGTATTCATCCCAATTAGAAAGTTTATTTTTTCTTTTAAACTCTTGAAAAAATTCAGGTTCAGGTGTTTTATTAACTTTAAGCAAAATTACTCACCTCTTCTATTTTTTCTAATATTTATATCCATTTTAATAAGCATTAAATCCCCATCTGTATTTCCAAGAATTGAAGTCATCTCTTTCATCAAACTTTTAAATTCTTCAGAGTCGTATTGATTGTTATTAACTAAATCTCTTAGTCTATTTAACGAATTAAAAATTTTAGGATCTCTACTTGTTTCTAATCCCATAATATCCTCTAATATTCTATCTACAGGTTGCCCTAAAGAACTGTAAAGGTTCTCATCTTTTAAAGCTTTTATCTCTCCGTTTTTATCTCTAGTCAAAATTATTAAATTTTCTTTAGAAACACTCCCCAATATATGAGGTGAGTGTGTTGCTACAATAATTTGATTATTTTTTCCTATTTTTTTATAAACTTCGAGTATCTTTTGTTGCCACTTTGGATGTAGTGACAATTCAGGCTCATCTATTAAAATAATAGAATTCTCTGGTTCCAACATTTTTATAGCTAATGTTCTTACAAAAAGTTGTTTTTCTCCAGAAGATAAATCATTTATATCAAATTCTTCACCAATTGAATTTGAAAAAATAGGCATACTTCTTTCATCTCTAGAAAGTCCCTGTAGCTTTATATCTAAATCTAAAATTGAAAAGATATCATTAATCTCTTTGGCTACCTTTTCTCTTACCTCTTTTCCAGTTAAATCTTCCTCTGTATTACTAATATATGTTACTCTTGTTGCTATATATGACGCTATATTTGATATTAAATTTGTATCTACAATGTTTAAAAACTCGTATTTTCTTTCTAACATATTAGTTGTTGTTTGAATATTTTGAAAGTTAATTTCTGTTGGTATATATATAATCTTAGGTAAAATCTTTAAAGAATTATTTAAAACCTTAAAGTCAGGATTCTCTGGATTATATAATCTATTATTTTCATATAATTTCAATGAATTAAATAAATTATTATAAATAAGCTCGTTTATTTCTTCCTCTTCTTTTTCAAATACAAAATTTATAGAGTTTGTTAAATCATTGTTATAATAATAATTTTTATCACAATAATCATAGATATATTTTAAAAGGTTTGTTTTTCCACTTCCATTAACACCTGCTATAACTATAGTATTAAGAACTTCCCCATTATTAGTAAAATCTATTTCTAAATTTTTTAAGACTTTATGGTTTTTAAAATGTATATTTTTTACTTTCATCCTGCTCTCCTCATGCTATTTTTCCGAATCAATCATCTTTATAATTTTAGCTGGATTTCCGCCTATAATGCAATTGTTTGGAAAACTTTTAGTAACAACAGAACCTGCTGCAACTACTACATTATCACCCAAAGTTACACCTGGACAAATAAC
>JBOFYP010000138.1:0-10985 GCA_051654725.1 Cetobacterium sp. | reverse complement strand
CTCCGACACTTTCTATTAAAATTTAGATTGTTTTCTCTATAAAACTTCCCATTTTTCTAAACTTATTATATCTATTTTTTAGTAAAGTATCCACATCTAATTTAGATAACTCTAAAAGTGATGATAAAATAACACTTTTTAGGTCATTTGCTGCACACTTATAATCTCTATGAGCTCCACCGATAGGTTCTTTTATAATTCCGTCAATTATACCTAAACTTTGTAAACTCTTACCTGATATTTTTAAGTTATTCGCTGCTTCTTCTGCTTTAGATGAATCTTTATATAAAATTGCTGCACATCCTTCTGGCGAGATAACAGAGTAAACTGAATTTTCTAACATATAAACTTTATCAGCTACACCAAGTGCTAATGCACCTCCTGAACCACCCTCACCTATAACAATTGACACTATTGGAGATTTTATACCTGCCATTTCTAATAAATTTCTAGCTATAGCTTCTCCTTGTCCATGTTTTTCAGCTTCTATTCCTGGATAAGCACCAGCTGTATCAATTAGATTTACAATTGGTATAGAAAATCTTTC
Source organism: Cetobacterium sp. (assembly GCA_051654725.1). Taxonomy (GTDB): domain Bacteria; phylum Fusobacteriota; class Fusobacteriia; order Fusobacteriales; family Fusobacteriaceae; genus Cetobacterium_A. The sequence goes on along the minus strand of JBOFYP010000138.1, from coordinate 10,438 downwards.
AGCCATTTTGAAAAGTCTTAAAGCTTTTCTATATCCTTCTGGACTTGCCATTCCAAAGTTTCTAAAAATATTTTCTTCAATAGTTCTTCCTTTTTGATGACCTATTATCATAACCTTTATTCCATCAATTTTACATAAGCCTCCAACTATTGCTGGATCATCTTTACACAATCTATCTCCATGTAACTCTACAAAATCTGTTGTTATATTTTCTATATAATCTAGAGTATATGGTCTTTCTGGATGTCTAGCTATTGAAACTCTATCCCAATCATTTAAATTCTCGTGAGCTAATTTTAAATAGTTATCTCTCTCTTCGGTGAATTTATCTATCTCTATGCTCAAATCTATATTTTTTTCTTTTGAAAAGTTTTTTAGCTCTAATATTTTAGTTTCTAAATCTAAAATTTCACTATTAAATTTCATGACACTCTCCTACAAATAACTATCTCTAGATAATATTACTTAATATCATATGAAGAGTTTTCTTCATATTCTCTCTTTTTACAATTATATCAACCATACCACACTCTTGTAAAAATTCACTTCTTTGGAATCCTGATGGTAATTTTTGTTTAATTGTTTGCTCTATTACTCTTTGACCTGCAAATCCAATTAATGCATCTGGTTCTGTCATTATAACATCTCCTAACATTGCAAAAGAAGCTGTTACTCCTCCTGTTGTTGGATTTACTGGTATTGAAATAAATGGTAATCCTTCAGCCCTTAGTCTTTCTAAAGCTGCTGATGTTTTTGCCATTTGCATAAGAGATAATATTCCTTCATGCATTCTTGCACCACCAGATGAAGAAACAATTACAACAGGAATTTTTAACTCTATTCCTCTCTCTATTGCTCTCGTTATTTTTTCTCCAACAACCGATCCCATGCTTCCACCTAAAAATTCAAACTCCATAACAGCTATACTCGTTTTTATTCCAAAAACTTCACCTACTCCAGCTATTACTCCTTCTAAAATTCCAGTTTTTTCTACTGCTGCTTCATATTTCTCTTTATATCCTGGAAAATCTAATGGATTTTCTGACGATAAATTTATATCTTTTTCTCTAAATGTATTTTCATCAATCAAAAGAGCTATCCTCTCTTTTGTGTTCATTGAAAAGTAATAGTCACAATGTGGACATTTTTGTAAATTTTGTTCAATATCATTTTTATAAACAATCTCGTTACACTCTGGGCATTTCTCCCAAAGACTTGTTATTTTTGTTTTCTTTATTATCTTTTCTTCTCTTTCTTCAACTATATTATTTTCTGATTTATTTTCTTTAACAGTTAAAGTCGCATACTTTTTTTTATTCAAAGAAAAAAACTTCATAATTTTCCTCCTGAAAATTCATTTTTTTTAAATTTTTCAATATCTCATTCTATAAGATTTTTGACTTTATTTCAATATTTATTTGATTTTGATACCTTTATATTATAGAATATGTATTAATAATGTTCATGAAATGAGGGATTAAAATTACACGTGATATATCAAATTTAAGAAATGAAATTGATTCTATTGATAACAAAATCATAGAATTGATTCTGAGAAGAATGGAAGTTGTACATGAAGTTGGTCTTACTAAATCTGAAGATAATAGTAGAATCTATGTTCCTGAAAGAGAGGTTGCCATCTATAAAAAATTGAGTAATCTATCAGAAATATCTCCACAAGATATAGGTTATTTTTACACTGAAATCATATCTTTTTGTAGAAAGCTAGAAGGAATCCTGGATATTGCTATATTAGATGATTCAAACTCTTTAATCGGTTTAAAAAAATTATTTGGAGAACATGTAAATCCTATTTTAATAAAAGACTTTAATTCTTTTGATTCAAACTCTTTAAAATATATACTTTCACCAATTAATTCAGAAGTAATAGACTTCATTAAAGCTAATAATTGGAGTTTTATTAATAAAATAGTCATAAATAACGAAACACTTTATCTATTTTCATCTTACAGAAATATCTTAATCAAAAATAACGATATTATAGTTACTATTTCTAACAAAGCTCAATCAATAGATTTTATTAAAATTAGAGAAAATATTTTTATTAATTTTTCTTTTTACAATGATTCTGATTATAAAATTCTACAAGATTCTAATTATTTAGGTTTTATACCCAGCATCTAAAATTACTACAAAATTTGAGGTGAGAAAATGTTTAAAAAATTTATAATTGTTATGTATATTTTTTTATTTACAAATTGCACTGTTTCTTCTATTTCTAATTTAAATTCAGAGGATGATTCTGTAGCTACAACTAGAAATAGTGTTTTATCTGATTCTGAAAATGAAATTATTACTGTTGGATCTGCTAAAATTGCTGGAAGTGGTACTTTAGTTGCAAATGGAAAAGCATCTAGAGATGCAAAAGATAAATTGAAGGTGAAAATTTTAGCTGAGGAAAATATTATTTTCAAATCATTTTTAATTTCTGCTGATCCTTATACAAAAAAAATCCTTTCCCCTGCATTATCTGATTTGATTGATTATACTGCAAATCAACTTTTACAAAAAGCAACCCAAAAGGATTCTTGGGTTGAAAATAACAAAGCATATATTGTTTATAGCATATCTAAAAATGATATTTTAGTTGAATCTCAAAATATTTTTATACAATATATTGATGATATAACTAGTAAACTTCAAACTATAAAAGAAGAGATTACTCAATAGCTTTTTTTATAAATATTCACATGCTTCTTTTGCAATTTCAGCTGTTAATCCCCAAATAACTTTCTCTTCATAAATATATAGTAGCACCTCTCTTGGAGAACTTTTCCAAGGCGAATGGTATATTTTAGGAAGATTTAACTCTTCTGCTGGAAATATATATTTAATTCCATTTTCTTCATAATATGGTTTTGTTTCTATTTCCAGCTTTTCTACTCTTGGTTTATTATCTTTAAAAAAGTCTACTGGTACTAAAAAACACTCTTCAACTTCATCTTCATTAATTTTTAAATTTTGAAACTCCTCTTCATCTACAACTCCTAAAAAAGCTTCAACCATAACTCCTGAAGGTACAACCAATGTTCCTATTTTTCCTTTTATATCTATTTTTTTTATTCCAATCTCTTCTGAACACTCTCTTATTGCAGCTTCTAAACTTGTTTCATCTTTTTCTACTTTACCCCCTGGAAAAGATATATCTCCTGCTTGCCGAATTCCTTTCGCTCTTTTTTGAAATAAAAAATAGTTATTGTCATATTTTTCTACAACTAGAGCTACAACTGAAGAATTAAAATATTTCTCTTTTCCTATTATCTTTTCTGTGAAATCTATTTTTTTCATAAAAACTCCTTAACGATATTTTCTTTCTATTTTAACTCTTTTTTTAAACAATTTCTATTTTTGATTGTTTTTGATTGGTTATGAAATTAAATGATTGATTTTTATTCTTAGTTGTGATAATATTTACTTTGTAAAGGAAGTGATATTTATGTTAAATATAGAGAGAGAAAATTCTATTTTAGAACTTTTAAAAGAAAAAGAAGTCATAAAAATTGGACATATTGTTGAACTTTTAAATATATCTGAAGCAACTGCTAGAAGAGATTTAGCTCAACTTGAAAAGAAAAATCTGTTAAGAAGAGTCCATGGTGGTGCTATTCAAATTAATAGTTTAGATGGCCATAGGGATTTAAATATTAAACTCAGAGAAAATATTAATACATCTGAAAAAGAAGCAATAGCTAAATTTGCAGCCGACTTTGTAGAAAACGATTCATCTATTTTTTTAGATGCTGGAACTACTACCTTATGTATGATTAAACATCTAAAAAATTTAAATGTTAAAGTTGTAACAAATGGATTAAATTTAATAAACGAATTAGAAAAATATAATATCGAAAGTTTCTTAATTGGTGGAAAAATAAAATCAAAAACTAGTTGTACTGTTGGATTTTCTGCTGTCCAATATTTGAAAACTTTTAACTTTCACTCTGTTTTTATAGGTGTTAATGCTTTAAATTTAGATGGTTATAGTACTCCTGACTTTGAAGAAGCTATGGTTAAATCCGAAGCAATTAGCAGATGTCAAAATATATTTTTCTTGTGTGACAGTACTAAAATTAATAAAAATAGTTTCACAATTTTTTCAACTTTAGATAAGGGGCTATTGATTACAGATAAATCTTTACCTGAAATTTATAAAAACAAAATAAAAGTGGAGGTTGTAAAATGATATATACATTAACTTTAAATCCTGCTATTGATTACTTTTTAGCTTTTGAATCATTCTCAGAAGGTAGCTTAAATAATCCAAAAGAAACATATAAACTACCTGGTGGAAAAGGTATTAATGTTTCTAAAGTTTTGAAAAATTTCAATACTGAATCTATCTGTTTAGGTTTTGTTGGAGGATTTACTGGAGATTTTATCAAATCTTCTCTTAAAGAAGATAATTTAAAAACTTGTTTTTTCAATATTAAAGAAGATACTCGTATTAATATTAAAATTAATAACTCTGGACTTGAAACTGAAATTGCAGGTACTTCTCCTCATATTTCTGAATTAAACATTGAAGAACTTTTCTGCTTCTTGAAAAACAACCTAAACTCAGGAGATATTTTAGCTCTTTCTGGTAGTGTTCCTGCCTCTGTTTCTAAAACTATATATGGAGATATTATTGACATTTTACCTCCTGGAGTTAAAGTTGTTCTAGATACAAGAGGATTACCTTTCGAAGAAGCTCTTAAAAAAGGTGTTTTCTTAATCAAACCTAACCAAGATGAAATAAATGAATTTTTCGGTTCTAATTTTAAAACTGCAGATGAGTTGATTGAAGCTGGTAAAAAACTACAAAAACTTGGTGCTCAAAATGTTCTAATATCTTTAGGATCTAAAGGTTCTATTTTTATTACTGATAGTGAAATTTTAACTAGTGGTGTTCCAGAAGGGAAATTAATTAGCTCAAATGGTTCTGGAGATTCTATGATTGCTGGATTTATATATGGTTTCAATCAAAACTTACCATTAAACGAATGCTATAAAATAGGAATTGCTTCTGGTAGTGGAACTGCGTTTTCAAAAGGTTTAACAACTTTTGAAACTATGAATAATCTTTTAAAAGATATAAAAATCAATAAGTTATAATCGGAGGTTAAAATGTTAGATAAAATGCTTGTAAAAAGCTGTATAAATTTAAATTTAAAAGCAACGGATAAAGCTGGAGTTATTGACGAACTTGTAGATGTTCTTTATAATAACAGTAGATTGAATGACAAAGAAGAGTTTAAAAAAACAATTTTAAAAAGAGAAGAGCAAAGTTCAACAGGATTAGAAGAGGGAATTGCTATTCCTCATGGAAAATCAGCTTCAGTTAAAATTCCTACAATTGCTTTTGGATTATCTAAAACTGGAATTGATTATGATTCTTTAGATGGTGAGCCATCTACTCTATTCTTTATGATTGCTGCTCCAGCAAATGCAACGGATTCTCATATAGAGACTCTATCACAACTTACATCTTTACTTTTAGATGACGATGTTATCGAACAACTTTTAAATGTTAAAAATGAAGATGAAGTTTTAAATATACTTTTAAAAGAGGCTCCTGTTAAAGAGGAAAATATCTCTTTAAATACTAAATTTGATGTTCTTGCTGTAACTGCTTGTCCTACTGGAATTGCTCATACTTATATGGCTGCTGAAGCATTGAATAAAAAAGCTAGAGATATGGGAATATCTATCAAAGTTGAAACTAATGGTTCTACTGGTGTTAAAAACATGATTACAGAAGAGGATATTAAAAATGCAAAAGGAATCATAATTGCTGCTGATAAAAATGTTGATATGGCTAGATTCCACGGAAAACATGTTGAGATTGTTCCAGTTAAAGATGGAATCAAAAGACCTCAAGAACTTATTCAAAACGCAGTTGATATGAAAGCGCCTCTATATTCTTCTAAAGAAACTTCCACTTCAACAAATAGTGAATCGAAAGGATTCTATAAACATCTTATGAGTGGAGTATCTAATATGCTTCCATTTGTTGTTGGTGGTGGAATATTAATAGCTCTTTCATTTATATTTGGAATAAAAGCTTTTGAGCCAAATGATCCTACATTCAATCCAATTGCAAAATTATTAATGGATATTGGTGGTGGAAATGCATTCTTCTTAATGGTTCCTGTTCTTGCTGGATTCATTGGTATGAGTATTGCTGATAGACCAGGTTTTGCTCCTGCTATGGTTGCTGGACTTATCTCTGCTAATAATGGTGGTGGATTCTTAGGAGGTTTAGTTGGTGGATTCTTAGCTGGATATGTTGTTCTTTTCCTTAAAAAGTTATTCTCTGGATTACCTGAGAAATTAGAAGGTATAAAACCTGTTTTACTTTATCCACTTTTTGGTATTTTAATCACAGGTGTACTTATGTATAGTGTTGTTATATCACCTGTTTCATCAATCAACAACGGTATAACTAGCTTCTTAAATAATTTAGGAACAGGAAACCTTATAATTTTAGGGGCTGTTCTTGCTGGGATGATGGCTATAGATATGGGAGGACCAATAAATAAAGCTGCGTTTACTTTTGGTATAGCTGCTATTGCTGCAGGTAACTACTATCCTCATGCTGCTGTTATGATTGGTGGTATGACTCCACCACTTGGTATAGCTTTAGCTACAACATTCTTTAAAAATAAATTTACAAAAGATGAAAGAGAAGCTGGTTTAACAAACTATATTATGGGAGCTTCATTTATAACAGAAGGAGCAATTCCTTTTGCTGCGGCTGACCCTATAAGAATAATTCCTTGCTGTGTTATTGGTTCAGTTATTGCTGGAGGATTGGCTATGGCATTTAAATGTCAACTTCCTGCTCCTCATGGTGGATTATTCGTTCTTCCTATAATCACAAATTCATTAATGTATTTATTATCAGCTGTTATTGGTTCCATAACTACTTGTGTTTTAATAGGAATTACAAAACCAATTAAGAATATATAATTTTGAAAAAGAGGTTTAAATACCTCTTTTTTTATTTTAAATGTTTTTTTTATTGACATTTTAATTTATTATAGTATACTTACTATTATTACGATACATTTAAAAGATTAATAAGAAATAAGTTATCAAATATATACAGGAGGAGATTATGAACGTTTTTGTGGCTGAATTCATTGGTACTGCAATTCTTATTTTGCTTGGTAATGGTGTTGTTGCAAATGTGGTTTTAAACAAGAGTAAGGGAAACAATTCTGGATGGATAGTTATTACTACTGCTTGGGGACTAGCTGTTATGGCTGGAGCTTATTCTGTCGGGTGGATAAGTGGTGCTCATTTAAATCCAGCTCTTACTATTGGATTCTCTGTTGCTGGACTATTTCCTAAAAATTTAGTTTTGGGATATGTTCTATCTCAAATAGCTGGTGCTATGTTTGGACAGATTTTAGTTTATTTAACTTACAAGAAACATTTTGATGAAACTTCTGATCAAGGTTCAATATTAGCTACATTCTCTACAGGACCAGCTATCAGAGATTTAAAATGGAACTTCATAACAGAGGTTATTGGAACTTTCATGCTCGTTTTTGGTTTACTAGCTATCGGACATAGTAATAATCAAGCTTTAACCCTTACTTTACCTACTGGAGAAACTATTAAAGGATTCACTGGTATTTTAGGACCTTTACTTGCTGGATTTTTCATCTGGAGTTTAGGTTTAAGTTTAGGAGGACCTACTGGCTATGCTATAAATCCTGCTAGAGATTTCGGACCTAGAATAGTTCATTCAATTTTACCAATACTTAATAAAGGCAATTCTGATTGGAGTTATGCTTGGGTACCAGTTGTTGGACCTATTGTTGGTGGAACAATAGGAGCTCTTACTTTTGTAACTCTTTTCAATTAAAAAATGGCGATTAAATTCTAAGGAGGATTTTTATGAAATACATAATAGCATTAGACCAGGGGACTACAAGCTCAAGAGCTATAATTTTTGATGAACAACAAAATATTGTTGCTAGTTCTCAAAAAGAGTTCAAACAAATTTATCCTAAAGAGGGATGGGTTGAGCATGATCCTATGGAAATTTGGGCTAGTCAAAGTGGTGTTTTAGCTGAAGCTATGGCTCAATCTGGTGTTTCACAACATGATGTTATAGGAATAGGAATTACAAACCAAAGAGAAACAACTATTGTTTGGAACAAAATAACTGGAAAGCCTGTTTATAATGCTATTGTGTGGCAATGTAGAAGAACTGCTCATATCTGTGATGATCTAAAAAAGAAAGGATTTAAAGATTATATCAGAGACAATACTGGACTTATAATTGACGCTTACTTCTCTGGAACAAAAATAAAATGGATTTTAGATAATGTTGAAGGAGCAAGAGAATCTGCTGATAAAGGTGAACTTCTTTTCGGAACTGTAGATACTTGGCTTATTTGGAAACTTACAAATGGAAAATCACATTTCACAGATTACACAAACGCTTCTAGAACGATGATATACAATATAAAAGACCTTTGTTGGGATGATAAAATCTTAGAAGAATTAAATATCCCTAAGAGTATGCTTCCAGAAGTAAAAGATTCTAGTGGAACTTTCGGGTATGCTAATTTAGGCGGGAAAGGTGGACATAGAGTTCCTATTTGTGGTGTAGCTGGAGACCAGCAAGCAGCTCTTTTTGGTCAAGCTTGTTTTGAAAAAGGAGAAGCTAAAAACACTTATGGAACTGGTTGCTTTATGCTTATGAACACTGGTGACAAAATGTATACTAGTAAAAATGGATTATTAACTACTATCGCAGTTGGAATAAATGGAAAAGTTGAATACGCTCTTGAAGGTAGTATCTTCGTTGCTGGTGCTGCTGTTCAGTGGTTAAGAGATGAGCTTAAAATTATAACTGACTCAAAAGATACAGAATATTTTGCAAGTAAAGTTAAAGACAATGGTGGAGTTTACTTTGTTCCTGCATTTGTTGGACTTGGAACGCCACATTGGGATATGTACGCTAGAGGTGCTATTGTTGGATTAACTAGAGGAAGCAATAAAAATCATATTATCAGAGCCACTCTTGAAGCTATAGCATATCAAACAAGAGGAGTTCTTGAAGCTATGCAAGAAGATTCTGGAATAGAGTTAAAAGCTCTTAAAGTTGATGGTGGAGCTTCTGCTAATAACTTCTTAATGCAATTTCAATCAGATATAATCGGAAAAGAGGTTCATAGACCTTCAACAATTGAAACAACAGCTTTAGGCGCTGCATACCTTGCTGGGCTTGCTGTTGGATTCTGGAATGATAAAAATGAAATAAAACAAAACTGGTGCTTAGAAAAAACTTTCACTCCTGCTATGGTAGAGGAAGAAAAGGAATTAAAGTACCGTAAATGGAATAAAGCTGTTGAAAGATCTTTAAGTTGGGATATAGACTAATCTAAAAAACTAGGAGGAATTTTTATGTATGATGTTTTAATCATTGGAGCTGGTATTGTTGGAACTGGTATTGCCAGAGAGCTTTCTAAGTACAAATTAAAAGTTGCAGTTTTAGAGAAAGATACTGATGTTTCTAACGAAACAACAAAAGCTAACAGTGCCATTGTTCACGGGGGATACGACGCTAAAGAAGGCTCTCTGATGGCTAAATTAAATGTTTTGGGTAACTCTTTATATGAAGATTTATGTAAGGAACTTTCTGTTCCTTTCAAACGTAATGGATCACTTGTTTTAGCATTTAATGAAGAAGAGGTAAATCATCTTCATGTTCTTTATAATAGAGGTGTTGTTAATAAAGTCCCTGGACTAAGTATTATTGATCAAAAAAAATTGAGAGAACTTGAGCCTAACGTAGACGATAATGCTATCGGTGCTCTTTATTGTGCATCAGCTGGAATTGTTTCTCCTTGGGAATTTGCTGAAGCTCTTATTGATAATGCTGTTGAAAATGGTGCTGAAATTTTCTTAAACACTGAAGTTGTAAAGATTGAAAAAAATGATGACTTATTCCATGTTCATACTAACTCTGGAATATTCCATGCTAAACACATATTTAACTGTGCTGGTGTCCATGCTGATCTTATTCATAAGATGATTGCTCCAGAATCATATAAAATTCTTCCTAGAAAAGGAGAATATTTTGTTTTAGATAAAACTGAAGGAAAAAGAGTTAATCAAACTGTTTTCCAATGTCCATCTAAAGTTGGAAAAGGTATTCTTGTTACTCCAACTGTTCACGGAAATCTACTTGTAGGTCCTGATGCTCAAGATATTGATAATAGGTTTGATGTTTCAACATCTACTGATAGACTTGATTATATCAAATTTAAAGGTAGTCACTCTATAAAAAATATAAACTTCAGAGAAAATATTAGAACTTTTGCTGGAATTAGAGCAGAATCTGATAGAGGAGATTTTATCGTTGAAGAGTCTTCAGTTAAAAATTTCTATGATATTGCTGGAATTAAATCTCCAGGAT
>JBOFYP010000137.1:0-1703 GCA_051654725.1 Cetobacterium sp. | reverse complement strand
ATCAAACTCTTCATTCAATATATTTTAAGTCCTTAGACTTTCTTACACCTTTTAACCATCTAAATGGTTTTGCCATTACTGGCATTTTGTTGTTTTCACAACTTCTGACTATTTTCTCTATTCGGTTGCTAATGTCCTTTAATTGCTATCTCTGCAAACGTTAAATGCCGCTTACAGAAATAATAGTACCACAAATAAAAAACTATGTCAACATGTTTTTTATTTTGTTTTGTTATAAATATTTCAGAATAATATTTTTGTCTTATATATCATTTTATGTTAAAATTATTTTATAAATTTTAAGGAGGTTTTTTTATGAATATAGTTTTAATGGAACCTGAAATTCCATACAATACAGGTAACATTGGTAGGAGTTGTGTTCTTACAAATACAACATTACACCTTATAAAGCCACTAGGGTTTTCTTTGGATGAAAAACAAATTAAAAGATCTGGATTGGACTACTGGGAGTTAATCGATCTAAAAGTTTGGGAAAATTATGAAGAATTAAGAGCCGCATATCCTGAATCTAATTTTTATTTTGCCACAACTAAAACAACACAAAAATATTCAGATGTTACATATAAACCGAATGATTTTATTGTATTCGGTCCTGAATCAAGAGGTATTCCTGCTAATATAAGAGAGGCTAATAGCGAAACTTGCATTACTATTCCAATGATAAAAATGGGCAGATCTCTTAACTTATCTAATTCTGCTGCAATTGTATTGTATGAAGCTTTAAGACAAAACGATTTTGATTTAGGAGAGTAATATTGATTTCTCTTATCGTCGCAATGGATGAAAATAATTTAATCGGTTCTAATAATTCTATGCCTTGGAATATCCCAGAAGATTTAAAACTTTTCAAAACAATTACTACTAATAATATTATTATCATGGGAAGAAAAACTTTTGAAACTATTGGGAAAGCTCTTCCTAACAGATTAAATTTTGTATTAACAAAAAATTCAAACTTTAATGCTGATAATATTGAAGTATTTAGTTCTCCTGAAGAACTTTTGAAAAACTGTTTTTACTTACAAAAAACATTTAATAAAAATATTTTTATAATTGGTGGGAGCATTATCTATAAATATTTTTTACCGATTGTTGATGAATTTCATATATCGCATATTAAAGGTAAATATTTGGGAGATACCTATTTTCCAGACATCGATTTTCTAAATTTTCATGTAATTAATAAAAAAGAATTCAAAGATTTCACTTATATCCACTACTCTAAAAAACACTTGTAATTTTTAAAAACATATGTTATATTACACTAGTAATTGTTAAATACTAGGGAGGATTATATAATGAACAATTTAAAAATTTCATTACTAGCTTTAATTGCTAGTTTAAGTGTTTCTACTATGGGAGCATCTATAGATCATATTCAAAATTACTCTGCAGAGTACGGAGGGAATCCAGCTCAACAAGGTGCTATCAACGTTGGCTCAACGGTTTACTTTAACCCTGCTGGTTTAATGAAGTTAGAAGATGGAACTTATTTAGTCGGGGGGCTACAATATGCTTTCGGAGATCAAAATATGAATGAAAATGAAAATGATTTTTCTACAGATTTATCATCACCTATTCCAAATTTTGCACTTTATAAAAAAACAGATGATGGAGCATATTTCTGGACTATGGGTGGTATAGCTGGTGGAGCTACTTTAGCTTATAAAGATAGTATTCCA
>JBOFYP010000136.1:0-1450 GCA_051654725.1 Cetobacterium sp. | reverse complement strand
TTTTTTTGTTTTAATTTTTTGGTATAATATTTTTAAATGAGGAGGCGATTCAATTTATGATGGGAATTAAAAATACTGATGAAAGAAATACTATTAAATCTATTAACTTAGATAATCTTGTTCCTGAAAATCATATCATTAGAAAAATTGACAAAGCTATTGATTTGTCATTCATTTATGATAAAGTTAGAGAGCTATACAGTCCTTATGGAACTGAAAGTATTGATCCTATAGTTCTTTTTAAAATAATTATGATTCAATATATTTTTGGGATTCGTTCTATGAGGCAAACTATTAAAGAGATACAAGTTAATATCGCATATAGATGGTATATTGGTTATGGATTTGATGAACAGATTCCTCATTTTTCAACTTTTGGTAAAAATTACAAAAGACGATTTGAAGGAACTGATATTTTCGATGAAATTTTTAAACAAATTCTTGCTGAAGTTACTAGATGTAACTTTCTTGATGAAGAAAATGTATTTGTTGATGGAACTCATATAAAAGCAAGCGCTAATAATAAAAAAAGTATTAGTAAATTTGTTGAAGTTAGCGCTAAATTCTATGAAAAATCTCTTCAAGAAGAAATCTCTAAAGATAGAGAAATTAATAAAAAAAAACTTTAAATTTTGATAAAAAAACTGATATAAAAAGAATTAAAGTAAGTAAAACTGATTCAGAATGTGGAGTATTCCATAAAGGGGAGCACAAAAAAGTATTTGCATATAGCGCGAACACAGCCTGTGATAAAAATAATTTTGTTTTAGGGTTTGTTTTAACTCCTGGAAACTACCACGATTCTTCATCTTTTGCAGAGCTTTATCAACAAGTGACAACTTCTTATCCTAATATTAGCACTATCGTTGCTGATTCAGGATATCGAACTCCTGCTATAGCAAAATTAATAATAGATGATAACAGAACTCCAATTTTTCCGTATAAGAGACCTATGACAAAAGATGGCTTTTTTAAAAAATATGAATATGTTTATGATGAATATTATGATTGTTATGTTTGTCCTAATAATGAGGTATTGAAATATAGTACTACTAATAGAGAAGGCTATAAAGAATATAAAAGTAATCAAAAAATTTGTAAAAAATGTCAGTTTTTAGAAAAATGTACAGAGAGTAAAAATAAGACTAAAATAGTTACTAGACATGTATGGGAAAATTATTTAGAGAAGGTAGAAGATATAAGACATACAATAGGAACTAAAGAGATTTACTCTCTTAGGAGTCAAACTATAGAAAGAGTTTTTGCTGACGCGAAAGAACTACATGGAATGAGATATACACAATATAGAGGGTTAGCGAAAGTAAAAATGGAGCTCACTCTCAAATTTGCATGTATGAATTTAAAAAAATTAGCAATGTGGAAGTTTGGAAAAGACTTCCTCAACACAAATTTCTACAAAAATAACTCAAAATTTATAAAAATAAAAAAA
>JBOFYP010000135.1:0-2750 GCA_051654725.1 Cetobacterium sp. | reverse complement strand
GTATCTTTACCAATCATAGCAGCAGAGCCTGCGTTGGCTTCAATTGCAGGGAATGCAGCTTGGAAACCAGCCACTGTCTCAAAGCGACCTACCAGTTTGAAAGATGTACCATCTTTACCTTTCTCACCATCATCACCTTTGTCACCCTTCTCGCCTTTGAACTCGTCCATCATATCATTGATAGCTTTCTCTACAGCGTCCTTAGCAGCATCTTCTGCCATGGTCATCAACTGGTTAGCCATATCATTTATAGCATCATTGATCATGGAATTAACATCCATCATCACGTAGGAGATTGCTTGGTTGGTAGCAGTGTCCACAATCCATTGCATAAGGAATGCAGAGATACCACCAGAATCACCTTTAGGACCATCAGCACCACGAGGACCTATAGGACCACGATCACCTTTGGCACCCTTTTCACCACCAATCTTTCCAGCATTGTACCAACTTTTCATATCTGTGAAAGGTTGTTTAGTCAGGACCCAGAGGTTACCAGTCATCTTGTCCATGTAGCCATCACCCAGGTCAGCATCTGGCAGTTTGGTGAGCTCAGAAGGGTTATTTATAACACCTTTAAACTTAACAGAAGTTCCAGGTTTACCGTCAGCACCTGTAGGGCCTTCTGGGCCAATGGGACCTTCTGGACCTTGATCACCAATAAGATCTTTCATACGGGCAAGGATTTGCCACGGCATTTCTATCTCACCTGGACGAGGCTCTACACGCCATAGGATTGCATAGTTCTCTGGAAGGTCTGGTACACCTTCTGGGAAGATACCTACACGCATAACTACGTTACGACCGTCCTTACCATCTTTACCAGGTTTTCCACCCATAGTTTTGATGTCTTCACACATCTTAATAATCTGTTCATTCAACCACACTTTACGATCCAAAGGCAAAGTGGCATTGCTGCCACCTGCTGTAGGACTGAAGTATAGATCACCAGATTTCAGTAATACTGTTTCAGCCATTATTGACTCCTTATTAGATTGATGGGTTTATTACACTCTTAAACATAAGATCCCACTGCTTCAGTGTACCATTTATTCCAGGCATATACGCATGTACTGTTCCTGGGTTCAATGTTTGTGGTGCTGTGGTTGAGCTGCCCGGTAGACCGAACCGATCACAAACACCTAGGAGGATTTGTCGTGGCTGTGTACCGTGATTGTATAAGTAAGTGGCTCTACCTTCCCTAACCTGTATATTGGTATTAATAGTGGTTGAATCAAAAGGAACAATATCTGGTAGAGTTACTATTTGATCTGGGTTGTTACCTGTACAGAAAATGTGAGGTCTCTGAGCTACAGCAGCATCTGAAATACTAACACTGTTAGTCCACCTCTTCTGCCCTACAGAGTTCAAGTTTACCAACTTCTTACCAGATTCCAAATTTATATTAACAGTTTCAACAGATGCTACAGCCTTGTTAATGTTCTGTGTTTGGATATAATTC
Organism: Cetobacterium sp.; assembly: GCA_051654725.1. Classification (GTDB taxonomy): domain Bacteria; phylum Fusobacteriota; class Fusobacteriia; order Fusobacteriales; family Fusobacteriaceae; genus Cetobacterium_A. The sequence goes on along the minus strand of JBOFYP010000135.1, from coordinate 1,288 downwards.
TCACCATCAACCCTGGTGATACTGTTGTGCAGAGTGTTGATCTCATTGTTAATAGGTGTGAGGTTAGGCATTAGGCTATATTCCAATCCAGACTCATCCGACTTAACAGTTAAGACCTTTCGTGCATGTCCACCATAACTACCAGGAGTATCTGTCATTGCTCTGAATGTGTTGATAGGTTCTACAGCAACCATCCCAGTACCAGACAGATTGTAACCTACAAGCTTTCCTGGTTGGTACCCACTAGGTGTATCTGACAATTCTGTAAACTTAGGAGCCCCTTTTGACATAAGTGTAGCCAACCCATCTTTCTCTGGCTGGGTGAACGAAACATCAGCGTCACTATGTCTCCACACTTGGAACCAAGTAAACGCTCCATCCATTTTCATAGCTTTGAATACTTGTATATCTCCACGCTTCATGTCATAAGTCGTGCTTTGCTGTACATTGTTGATAGTTAAAGATTGACCTGCTGCTGGTTTGATTTTAAAATCACCAGAAGTACCAGTAGTATTGTTGATTAGTAAGATTTCCTTACCTTCACGAACTTGATTGTTAGCTAAGTTCATTTCCATAAAATCGACAATATTAGGTAATGCTGCTGTACGGGCATAACCACCTGTTAGTATATAGGTGTCATAATCCTTAGCATCAGTTTCACTAAAGTCAAGACTCTTCCTCAAAACCCGACCATAGACACTTCGACCACTAACGGGTGTGCTTCCGTTCATAAACCCGTTGATTAGCCCTGTTACATCACCTTCCATTGAATAGTTACCGAAGAATACCCACGAAGCTGTAGTACCTATGATCGCTGGTAAGTAAACACTTGTGCTCTTTGCTGGAACTGTAAATGGGCCATCAACATGGGCGTTGTTTACGTAAAACTTATCACCAGCACTCTGTATAATATTCTTGGCAGAGCTACCAGAGTTGCACAGGAAAGTTATACGACCTTCACGTATCTCCTCAGCACCAAGGTCCAACTTATTACGACCGACAATCTTACCTAGATTAATGTTACGAGGTGCCGCACCAGTGTTCAGAATATAAGGAGTCATGCAAGTATCTATTACAGAGGTATTACCGGCTGAAGTCTTAATAGGTGCGCCTAGTGAATTCATATGAACAGTGGTAGTACCATTCAACAGAAGGGGGTGCTGTTTACTCGGAATCATCTGCCCAGTATCAGAGGTCATCAAGAATTGGTTAGGGTGTGCACCAATGTCTACAGGGACATCTGCCAAATCTTTAAGCTTGTTGATTGTAGGCCTAGCTTCCAATGCAT
>JBOFYP010000134.1:0-1696 GCA_051654725.1 Cetobacterium sp. | reverse complement strand
TCTCCAATCTATAACTATTTCCTGTTAAGTTGAATATTTCGCATCTAAAAGATAATCTATCTAATACTGCTGTTGCTAGCGCTGGATCTCCTAAGAATTCTGTCCATTCACTAAAGGTTTTATTTGATGTAATCACCATTGCAACTTTTTCATCTAATTTTGAAATTAATTGAAAGAAAAGGTTTGCTTCCTCTTTACTAATCGGAAGATATCCAATTTCATCCAATAACAAAACTTGAGCATTAAGAATTCTTTTGTATAGTAAGTTATATTTATACGAATCTTTTCGGTACTTCAAAATATCAATTAAATCAGTCATTGAAACAAAAAAGACATCATATCCTTTTTTTAGAGCTTCAACTCCCAAAGAAACCATTATTCTAGTTTTACCTATTCCAGGAGGACCCAGAAGAATTAATTTAAACAAGCGATCTACCCATTGCATTTCACACAGAATATTTATTTTTTTCTTTGAAATTGATTTTTGAAAATTAAAATCAAAATCACTAAAATCCTTATGATATGGAAGACTCGCCTTTTTTAATCGCATCTTATATTTTTTAGCTTCTCTTTCTTCAATTTCCATTTTAAAAACATTTTTTAGAAATTCACAATATGAAACGTTAGATTGCTCTGCATTTAAGAGATAATCATCAAGATTATCCCTTAAATTATTTAAATTTAATACTATTGCTAACTCTTTTAATTCTTGATTTAGCATAGCTTCACCAACTTTTCTTCATACTCAGAAAGCTCTCTAGTTTCAGTAACTATATTTTTAAGTTTTTCAGGAATATTTTGTAAAGAAGCTTCTGTTTCAGTGGTTTTTTTGGTATTACTAAGAAGTTTTGCCAAGAAATCTAAATCAAAATTTTCTTTAACTATACATTCTTTAATCGCATTTAGAAAAAACTCTTGATTATATTCACTGGATAAACTATCGATTCTTTTGAATTGAGATTTTATATATCGTTTTTTTAATATTTCAATATTTTCTATATACTGAACAATTAAATTTTTGTTAGAATAACGATTTAAAATTTTAGATTTGAGCTCCAAAACTTTAGGATCAGGCGTTGTATTTCTAGAGATATTTGAGATAAGTTTACCTTTATCCTTAGAAATTTCATAAGTATTAATACTTTCTTTAGTTTTTAGATTAAAAAATGTTATTCGATTGTCTTCACAAACGACTCCAACTTCTTTTTGTTTATCTGAATATGTTTCTTTTGGAAGTTGGTATCTATTACTTTTATATGTTACAGTATTGTCTTTTGACAAAGAATACGGTACAATATTATTGCTAGATTCTTCTTTCGCAAAGAGGAATGGAGGTACTTGTTGAAGATGTTCTTTTTCTAGGATGAACATCTCTTCAGGTACTTTTTTTATTGTTGAATGCTCTTTTGCATTTCCAGTTCTTTTCAACCAATCGAAACAAAGGTCATTGAAATCCTCAATATTTGAAAAAATTCTATGTTTAGCAAAGTTATTTTTTACAAATTTAACAACAGCTTCAATTTTACCTTTACTCTCAGGATCATACGCTCTACAAAGATGTATGTGGTAATATAAAAAGACAGCGGAATTGCAAATAAAAAAAGCAGCATTTAACATAAAAAAAAGAGACCATTGACAAATAACCAAAATAACACTTTAATAAGTTAGACGACCAAATCTAATTATTAAGGGGTGT
>JBOFYP010000133.1:0-1417 GCA_051654725.1 Cetobacterium sp. | reverse complement strand
CTCTATCTTTTGTTAATCCTATGCTGGTATACCACTCAACAAAGCTTCCTTCTGCTCTCAATTTAAGAGAGTTTTCATAGAGTGCTTTGCACACTTTGTAAGCTGAGTCAGACATAATTCTAAAATTTTTAAATATAATTGCTTCGTTATTGATGATGATTTCTTTATCATTATTAGAAACTTCATATTTTGAAAAATCAAATGTGCTTTGGTAATCATTTTGTACCTTGTTTTTTAAACTCTGTAGTGCTTTCATTAAAGTATCGCCTCCAAAACTTTTATAAATTCCTTTTGAAACACAGAAATTTTCTTGTCACCTGATTCCCAGATAGTTTTCCCAGCATCAATCAATTTTCCTATAGATGAACTTTGACTAATTGGAAGTGTTAAAAGTATTTCTCCAGCTCTCAAAACATCCTCTAACCCTTTATAATATTCTTTTTCTTTCGCTGTTCTGGTCCATCTATTTACTATAACTGCTGAAAGTTTAGAGAGCTCTACATTTTCTAGCATTGAAGTTATAGAGTTTATAGTTACCTTATCAGCGAACCCAGGAACAACAACTTTATCTGCTAAATCTACAAAAATTTTATCTATTCCAACCATTGGAGTCGAGTCTATTAAAATGTATTCGTATTGAGAACTCATATTCTCTATGAATTTAGCTAGTTTATCCTTAGAAGCACTATTTATATGAGAAGCTTTTAAAGGTATGAAATAAAGGTCTTTACGCAGTCTGACAATGTCACCAGTTCCATTCTTAATCCAACTTTCTAATCCAGAACCTATTTCAGTTTTATCTTTACCAGAATATTCTAAAATATTGTTTTGGTTATCTGAAGTTAGTATAAGAACCTTTTTACCTGTAATATATTGTAATCCGTGTGCTAGTTGTAAAGTTATCCAACTTTTCCCAACGCCACCTTTGTTATTTTTGATTAGTATTGTTGACATCTGTCCCCTCCTTATAATTCTTTTGCTATTTGTTCAAATAGATCATCTATGTTTTTACCTGAGAAAATTCTTCTTTTTTTATTTATTACGATTGATGTGAACACCATATCTCCTATAAATCTGATTGACATTTAAAATACCCCCTTGACATTTTAAGAGATTAAATGTTATACTCAATTTGCGGTCGAGGTTTAACATTTGTTGAATCTCTTTTTTTATTTTTTGTAACTTTTCTGGAATAGTTTTTGTTCAAAGCTATGATTTTCATCTCTTAACTGTTCTTTTCGATTAGTTATGTTTTCGTATAGCTTATCTCTTAACTGGTCACTTAAATTTTCATAATAAAGTTGTTTTTCTAAATCAGCTCTTATAAAGTTGGAATATCTATTTACCCAATTACTAAAAGTCTTATCTCCGAACTGTTCAGCAAATTTTTTTAATCTTTCAAGAGCTTCTTTTGAAG
>JBOFYP010000132.1:0-1225 GCA_051654725.1 Cetobacterium sp. | reverse complement strand
GTATAGTCATAACCTGAAAGAAAAAAATAACTTAAAATAAAAAACTTTTGTTGACCTTTGGCCAGAAATTGGAATTAGAAGGGAAGTCAATTACAATGTATAGTAACTTATTATTTGTGCGCTCTTCAGCCAGAAAGATGTTTAGTAGGTCAAAATGGACTTTTGTCTGGCTGATTTAACATCAAAAGGAGTCTATGAAAATATATAGTTGAAATTTTTTTGAAGACCCCTAGGCCAGAAATATATTAAGTTGGTCAAAAATGGACTTCTGTATAGCCATAACATGAAAAAACAAAACAAAAAAAAACCTTTTGTAGATCTTTTGACCAGAAATGGGAATCCGAAAGTGAATTCAATTAGTATGTATAGTAACTTAATGTTTGAGGGCTCTTCAGCCAGAAAGAGGTTCAATAGGTCAAATATGGACTACTGTCTGGCTGATTTAACATCAAACAAGTCTATGAGAATATATAGTTGAAAAGTTTTTGTAGACCGCTTGTCCAGAATTATATTCAGTAGGTCAAATATGGACTTCAGTATAGACATAACATGAAAGAAAAAATCACTTTAAAAAAAAAAATTTTTAGACACTTTTTTCAGAAATGAGAATCGGAAGGGAAATCAATTAGTATGTATAGTAACTTAATCTTTGAGGGCTCTTCAGCCAGAAAGATGTTCAGTAGGTCAAATATGGACAAATGTCTGCCTGATTTAAGACTAGAAGGCGTCAATGAGAATATATAGTAGAAAACCTTTTGTAGACTCCTTGTCCAGAATTATATTCAGTAGGTCAAATATGGACTTCAGTATAGCCATAACATGAAAGAAGAAAAAAACTTTTAAAAAAATTAAAAAAAAGCTTTTGTAGACTTTTTGACCAGAAATGAGAATCGGAAGGGAAGTCAATTAGTATGTATAGTAAATTAATATTTCAGGGCTGTTCAGCCAGAAAGATGTTCAGTAGGTCAAAATGGACTGCTGTCTGGCTGATTTAACATCAAAAGGAGTCTATGAAAATACATAGTTGAAAATTTTTTGTAGATCCCTTGGCCAGAAATATATTCAGTAGGTCAAATATGGACTTCAGTATAGTCATAACCTGAAAGAAAAAAATAACTTAAAATAAAAAACTTTTGTTGACCTTTGGCCAGAAATTGGAATTAGAAGGGAAGTCAATTACAATGTATAGTAACTTATTATTTGTGCGCTCTTCAGCCAGAAAGAT
>JBOFYP010000131.1:0-1046 GCA_051654725.1 Cetobacterium sp. | reverse complement strand
CTGTTCTTCTGTTCTATAGAAACAATCAAAGATCAATCTCTGAAAACAATATTTTGACCCATTCAAGAGAGACGAGTCGTTCTGTTATTCTGTTCTATAGAAACAATCAAAGATCAATCTCAGAAAACAATATTTTGACCCATTCAAGAGACACGAGTCGTTCTGTTATTCTGTTCTATAGAAACAATCAAAGATCAATCTCAGAAAACAATATTTTGACCCATTCAAGAGAGACGAGTCGTTCTGTTATTCTGTTCTATAGAAACAATCAAAGATCAATCTCTGAAAACAATATTTTGACCCATTCAAGAGAGAGACGTGTTGTTCTGTTCTTCTGTTCTATAGAAACAATCAAAGATCAATCTCCGAAAACAATATTTTGACCCATTCAAGAGAGACAAGTCGTTCTGTTCTTCTGTTCTATAGAATCAATCAAAGATCAATCTCTGAAAACAATATTTTGACCCATTCAAGAGAGAGACTAGTCGTTCTGTACTTCTGTTCTATAGAATCAATCAAAGATCAATCTCTGAAAACAATATTTTGACCAGTTCAAGAGAGAGACTAGTCGTTCTATACTTCTGTTCTATAGAATCAATCAAAGATCAATCTCTGAAAACAATATTTTGACCATTCAAGAGAGACGAGTCGTTCTGTACTTCTGTTCTATAGAAACAATCAAAGATCAATCTCTGAAAAGAATAATTTGACCCATTCAAGAGAGAGACGTGTTGTTCTGTTCTTCTGTTCTTCTGTTCTATAGAAACAATCAAAGATCAATCTCAGAAAACAATATTTTGACACATTTGAGAGAGACGAGTTGTTCTGTTCTTCTGTTCTATAGAAACAATCAAAGATCAATCTCTGAAAACAATATTTTGACCCATTCAAGAGTGACGAGTCGTTTTGTTCTTCTGTTCTATAGAAACAATCAAAGATCAATCTCTGAAAACAATATTTTGACACATTTAAGAGAGACGGGTCGTTCTGTTCTTCTGTTCTATAGAAACAATCAAAGATCAATCTCTGAAAACAATATTTTGACA
>JBOFYP010000130.1:0-22620 GCA_051654725.1 Cetobacterium sp. | reverse complement strand
ATAGCTTTCATAAGTTTCTCATGCGAGATTCTCATAATATCCGGTATTAGCTGTCGTTTCCAACAGTTGTCCCAGTCCAAGAGGCAAGTTCCTTACGCGTTACTCACCCGTCCGCCATCCTCGCTACCCGAAGGTAACTCGAATCGACTTGCATGTGTTAAGCATTCTGTCAGCGTTCATCCTGAGCCAGGATCAAACTCTTCATTCAATATATTTTAAGTCCTTAGACTTTCTTACACCTTTTAACCATCTAAATGGTTTTGCCATTACTGGCGTTTTGTTGTTTTCACAACTTCTGACTATTTTCTCTATTCGGTTGCTAATGTCCTTAATTTTTTCAACAACTTTCGCTGCTGACATTAATAATAGTACCATAATTTTTAAAGTTCGTCAACAACTTTTTTTTATTTTTTAAAAATAAAATGGAGATAATGTTTTTTTATTCGCTATCTCCATTAAAATTTAGTTTTTTATTTTCTTAAATCATCCATAATTTTAGTTTTTTCAAAAGTTTTTTCATCTTTCAATTTTATAATTTTTGCTGGGTTTCCTGCTACTACGGCTCCTGCAGGTACATCTTTTATTACTATTGCTCCTGCTGCTACTACCGAACCTTTTCCTACCCTTACTCCTTCTATTACTACTGCATTTGCTCCTATAACAACATCATCTTCTATTATTACTGGAGTTGCAGAAGGAGGCTCAATCACTCCCGCAAGAACTGTTCCAGCTCCTATATGGCATCTTTTTCCTACTATTGCTCTACCACCTAAAACGACATTCATATCTATCATTGTTTCGTCACCAATTTCTGCTCCTATATTTATAACCGCTCCCATCATTACAACTGCATTATTACCAATTTTAACCTGATCTCTTATTATAGATCCTGGTTCTATTCTGGCATTTACTGATTTTATATCAAGAAGAGGTACTCCTGAATTTTTAGTTATATTTTCTACAAAATAACTCTTTATTGTTTCTTTATTTTTTTCAAGTATACTTTCTATTATTTTCCAATCACCAATTAAAATAACTCCACTTTTACCTTCAAAATAAAATATGTCTTCATCAAATTTTGAAATTTCTCCATTTATATAAACTTTACTTAATGATATTTTTTTAGAATTTTTTATATAACTTATTAATTCTTCTGCTGTGTTTAACATTTCTTATATTCCTCCTTTAATCAAAACATATCTTCCATTGTATACAAACCAGACTTTTTATTTTTTAATATTTCAGCACACTTTAAAGCTCCTACTGCAAATATTTTTTTAGATAATGCTTTATGAGTTATTTCAAGTATTTCATCTTGACCTGCAAAAATAATTGTATGTTCTCCAACTATTGTTCCACACCTTATTGAATGAATACCTACTTCATTTATCTCTCTTTTTTGCAACCCTTCTCTACCATTAACAACTTTATATTCTTTTGATAATGAATTTTGAATACTTTTTAAAAGAGTTATTGCTGTTCCACTTGGTGAATCTATTTTTTTATTATGATGCTTTTCTATTATTTCTATATCAAATTCATTTTCTAATTTTGGAGTCAAATCTTTTAAGATTCCATTTAAAGCATTAATTCCTAAAGACATATTTGATGACAGTAATATAGGAATCAAATCTGAGGCTTTTATTATTTCTTTCAATGTTTCACCACTATAACCTGTTGTTGATATAACTAAAGGATATTTTCTATTTGAGCAATCTTTAATTAATTTTTCAAGTTTACTAAAATGTGAAAAATCTATAACAACATCCACTTCTTTCAATAAGTCCATATCTTCTATATCATCTACGAAAGATACGATATCATCACCTCCTAGTTCTTTTACAATTTTTCCCATTGCTCCAGTTCCGTGAATTGCTATTTTCAATTTAATTCACCCACTTGCTTTAATTCATTTTCTAAAAACATTATATTTTTTTGTTCCATATCTCCCAAAGGTAAACGACATCCACCTATATTTTTACCTAACAAATTCATTGCTTTTTTTACTGGAATCGGATTAACTTCTACAAATAAACCTTTTACTAATCCATTATATTCAAGTTGCAGTTTCTTCGCTTCTTCTATATCTCCATTTAAATAACTAAAAACTATATCATGAGTAACTTTTGGTTCTATGTTTGCTAAAACTGAAACTGCTCCAACAGCACCTATCGATAACAAAGGAACAATTATATCATCATTACCTGAATAAATATCTAATTCAGGAATTAATCTTGCTATTTCACAAGCATAAGAAATATCTCCACTTGCTTCTTTTATTGCTACAATATTTTTTTGTTTTGATAATTTTTTTAGTAAATTTATTGATAAATTTACACCTGTTCTTCCTGGAACATTATAAAGCATAATTGGAAGGTTCACAAAATTAGCAATTGAAATAAAATGCTTATATATACCATCTTCATTTCCTTTATTATAATAAGGAGTTACTAATAAAAGTCCATCTACTCCCATACTTTCATATTTTTTAGACATTTCAATAGCCTCTATCGTGTTGTTACTTCCTGCACCAACTATTACTGGTAATCTTTTTTTATTAACTTCTAAAACAGTTTTAACTATTTTTACTTTTTCATCTTCATTTAATGTACTCACTTCTCCCGTTGTCCCTAAAACTATAAGAGCATCAGTTCCATTTGTACAATGATATTCAACTAACTTTGATAATTCTAAATAATTTACACTCATATCTTGATTGAATGGTGTTACAAGTGCTACTCCAGAACCTTTAAACATTTATTAACCTCCATTTTAAATTATATAAATCATTTTTTCTACATAATCAATATCATCTTTTATTTTTTTGAAATTCAATATTCGAATCTTTATTCTGTTATATAGGTTCCATTTTCATCTCCTAAACTTTCTCCTACAAAAATTGGAACTTTATATTTCTTACCAATTTTAACAGCCTTTAACTCCATTACTTTAGCTCCATTTTCTGATAAATATTCCATATCAGCATATGATAGTTTTGGAATTTTTGTTGCCAAATTATTTTTTTTAGGATCATCTGTATATACTCCATCAACATCTGTATATATTTTACATTCACATTTTAATAAACCTGCTAAAGCAACTGCAGTTGTATCTGATCCACCTCTTCCAAGTGTTGTTATATCATTTTTCTCATTTAATCCTTGAAATCCTGCTATTACTAAAACTTTATTTTCATTTAGTTTCTCTTCTATAAATTTAGTATTTATTTCAAGAATTTCACTTTCACAATGCTTACCAATCGTTTTTAATCCAATTTGATAACCTGTATAAGAAATAGAATCACATTCAATCGTATTTAAAGCTAAAGATAAAAGAGCAGCACTTTCTTGTTCTCCTACGCTTAATAACATATCTATCTCTCTTTTATTTAAATTTTCTCCAAAATATTCTGCTTTTTTTAAAAGATTATTTGTTTTTTTACCCATTGCAGAAACTACTACTATTATTTCATCTATACTATTTTTCATTTTCTTTATATATTTAGCTACTTTTTGTATTTTTTCTAAGGTTGACAATGAACTTCCACCATATTTCAAAACTATCCTCAATTAAATCACTTCCTTATTCTTTTTATATATTTTACTTCTTTTAATTATATTTTTATATTTATCAATTTTATATTTTTTTAATTCTAAATTAATTTAATTTTATATTTATTTTATTAAATTTTATTAAGTTTTAAGTTCATGTATTTAGAACTTTTTTATTTTTTTATTGTTTTTATCTAAGAAAAACTTTACTATTTATTAACTATTTTGTATCTGGAGGTTATAATGGATTTATTACTTGAGAAAATAAAAAAATACCGAAGAGATCTTCATCAAATTCCTGAAACTGGTTTTAAAGAGTTTAAAACTCAACAATATATTATGAATGTTTTAAAAACAATCGGATATTCTCCCAATATAATTTCTGAAACTGGTGTATACATTTATATTCCTGGAAAAAAAGAATATTGTAAAGCTTTTAGAGCTGATATTGATGCTCTTTCTATTAGAGAAGAAAATTCTTGTACCTTCAATTCTAAACATGATGGATTTATGCATGCATGTGGTCATGATGGTCACACTGCTTCTTTATTAGGTTTTGCTGAATATTTAAAAACAATAAAAGATAAAGAATTTAGTACTTTGCTAATTTTTCAACCAGCTGAAGAAGGCCCTGGTGGAGCTAACTTTATATGTAAAGAAGGTATTTTAGAAAAATATAACGTTAAAGAAATTTATGGATTACATCTTTTCCCAGATTTAGAAGAAGGTATTATTTCTACAAAATCTGGCCCTTTTTTTGCTCAAGCTACAGAATTTGATTGTAAAGTTATTGGAACAGGAGGACATGGGGGTATGCCTCATAAAACCAATGACCCTCTAATTCCTTTTACTAAAGTAATTGAATCTTATCAATCTATTATCTCTAGAAATCTTTCACCTTTTAATGCAGGAGTTATAACTGTAGGAAAAATATCTGGTGGAACTGCTAGAAATATCATCTCTAAATATATTGATTTCTATGGTACAATTAGAGCATATTCTGAAAAAGACACAGAACTTATTATTAAAAGAATGAAAGAAATACATAGAGGAATAGAAATTTCTTTTAATGTTAAAATAGAAGATGATTTTAGAATTCTTTATCCTGCATTAATTAATAATGCTGATTTGTATCAAAAATTTTTAAAATACTCTAAACATTTTAATTTTTTAGAAGCTCAAACTTTAGCTTTAGCTGAAGACTTTTCTTTTTATCAACAAAAAGTCCCAGGATTATTCTTTTTATTAGGAACTAAAAATATCCAAAAGAACTTTATATCTCCTCTTCATTCTTCTACATTTAATTTTGATGAAAGTGTTCTTCTTGAAGGAATAAAATTGTTTATTAAACTGTGGGAGGATAAAAATGAACTATAAAATGATTGTTACTGACCTTGATGATACACTACTAAATTCTCAGGGTAAAATTTCAATAAAAGATAAAGAAGCTATAATTAAAGCTCAAGAAGCAGGTGTTAAATTTGTTCTTGCTTCTGGTAGACCGACTTACGCTATGAAAGATTTAGCTGAAGAATTAAATTTAGCAAAATATGGAAGTTTCATACTTTCTTATAACGGATCAATTATTACAGATTGTAAAACAAATAAAAATATACTAGAAGAAAGTCTTACTAAAGAAGAGATACACACTCTTTATGATTTTAGTAAAACTAAAAATGTTGATATTATAACTTATTTAGATGATACAATTATTTCTGAAAGCTATAGCTCATATATTGATGTTGAAGTAGATTTAACTAAAATGCCTTTTGAAAAAGTTGAGAATTTTAAAAATACAATTAATAAAGATTGTGTAAAATGTATTTTATTAGAAGATCCTGATTATTTACTAAAAGTTGAACAAAATTTAAAAGATGAATTTGGAAAAGACTTCTCAATCGCTATCTCTAAACCGTTTTTCTTAGAGGTCACAAAATTAGGTGTTGATAAAGGAAGTTCTCTTTTAAAACTCGTTGAACTTGTTGGAGTTAAAATTGAAGAGGTTATTGTTGTTGGAGATTCCTATAACGATTTACCTATGCTAAAAGTTGCTGGTCTTGCTGCTTGTGTTGAAAATGCAAAACCAGAAATAAAAGAGATTTGTAAATTTATAACAACTTCAAACAACAACAACGGAATGTTTAACTTAATTCAAAAATTGATTTTCAAAAATTAATATCAAAAAAAAGAAAGATTGCACTAACTATGCAATCTTTCTCTCATATATTCTATCCACATTAAAACTCTTTTATTCCTTAATAGAATTAAAATTGTAAAATATGTTATACCGTAAATAATAGGAATAATAATTAGTGTTAATAAATTTCCATAATTTCTAAACATATCTATTTTAAAGTATATTACACTTGATATTAAAGCACCTATGACAAGTGTTAATACCCTATCTTTTGTTAATATTTTATAATCAACATATAAATTTTTTAGTTGTTTTATTTTTATTAATGCTATTACAATTTCTGTAGCTAGTGTTGCTATTGCCGCTCCATTTCTTAAATAAATAGGTATTAAAAAATAATTTAATCCTATATTTATAAAAACTCCAAGTATAGAAATTGTTAATATTCTTTTTTCCATATCATTTGGAAGCATTATTTGACCACCTATAAAAGAACCTATTGCTAAGAATATTAAACAAGGTGACATTATTATCATTGTATTAACAGAACCTATAAAACCTTCACCTGAGAATAATATTGTAAATTCTTTTGCTAAAATCATCATTAAAAATGTTGCAGGTACTCCTACAATGAAAGAATAATCCATAAAGATATCTATATTCTTATAAATATTTATTTTTTCTTTTCTTTTGATTGCTCCTATTATTCTAGGAGATAAAACTGTTGCCAAAGTTAATATAACAGGCAATACCATTTTATACATTTTTACTGCTGCTGTATAAAGACCAACTTCTGTATCATTTATTATAATCCCCAACATTGTTGTATCAATGCTTCCATATATACCTATTGTAAATATATATAAAAATATTATCGACATACTTTTCATATGCCTTTTAAAATTAAGTTGCTTGAAATTAAAATATTTTCTCACACTATAAACATCTATTATTCTAGCTAAAATTTCTGGTAAAACTAAAAGCAAAGCATATAAATAATAATCTTTTGGTGTTTTTATGAAATAAAATAAAAAACCTAATGATAATAATCTTATAGCAAAAGACCTGATTAATCTTCTTTTATGATTTTCCATAACAATGAAAAAATGATTTATATGAAAACATTCAAATAAAACCTGAGCTGAAAATATATAAAATATTAATTTTTCTTCAGAAAATTTTCCATAAGAATTTATAGTTATTAACAATAGTATTAAAGACCCAAAACTACTTAAAGTAGTAATTAGAAAAAGTTCTGTAAAAATTTTCTTAAACTCTTTCCAATCTCCTACGCCTTTTGCTTTAGCCAACTCTTTAATTCCATAATTTGGTGCTCCTAGAACAGATAATATTACAAAATACGCTACAACACCTTGTACAAAATAAACTTTCCCTAAATACTCTGGCATTAAAACTCTTGATATATATGGAAAAGTTATAATTGGAAATATTGTATTACTTATAATAAGCAATACATTATATAAGTAATTTTTAGAAATCGACATATTTTTTCACCTCTAATTTTCTTTAGGATTATACAATATGTAACCCAATGTTATTAAAGCTAAAATCATTTGATACCAAAGTAAAGGTATTACTTCGAACGGAGATACCTTTCCATTTGTAAAGCTTAACATTATAAGCATTTGTGCTCCATAAGGTATTGCTCCTTGTGTTATACACGAAAATATATCTAGTACAGATGCTGTTTTCTTTGAATCTACATTATATTTTTTTGAAATTCTTTTAGCTATAGGACCATTTATTATTATCGCTACTGTATTATTTGCAACAGCAGCATCAGTAAGAGCAACTAATAATCCAATTCCTAGTTGAGCACTTTTAATTCCTTTTATTCTTTTTTCAATTGTAGACATAATCCAATCTATACCACCAGCTTTTGTTACCATGCTTGCTAATCCACCTGTTAAAAGAGATAATAAAAATATTTCAGTCATACCTGTAAATCCATTGTAAATTTCTTTTGTATAACTCAACCACGTGAAATCTCCATAAAACAAACCAATTATACCAGAAAGAGCAATTCCAGATGTTAAAACTAAGAATACGTTTATACCTATTAATGAAAGTCCTAAAACAAAAATATAAGGTAATATTTTCAACAAATTATATGTATAACTTATTGTTTCTGGAGTTGAATCTGGCTTTCCAAATAAAACTAATAATATTAAAGTTAATACTGCTGCTGGTGCCGCTATCTTTATATTCACTCTAAACTTATCTTTCATTTCTACACCTTGAGTTCTTGTTGCTGCTATTGTTGTATCTGATATTATAGAAAGATTATCTCCAAACATAGCACCACCCATTAGTGCCGCTAAAACTAATGGCATTGAAACTCCACTTTTTTCAGCTAAACCAACTGCTACTGGTGCCAATGAAACTATTGACCCTACTGAAGTTCCTGTTGCTGTGGATATAAATCCTGCTATTAAAAATAGTCCTGGTGCAATGTAATTAGCTGGAATATATGTCAATCCTAAATTAACAGTTGAATCTACTCCACCCATAGATTTAGTTACAACTGCAAATCCACCCGCTAAAAGATATATTATACACATTGTTATTATATCTTCATGGCCACAACCTTTTAAAAATGTTTCAAACTTTTCTTTTACACTTCCTTTAAATAGTAAAAAAGCTACTATTATTCCAGGAAAAATAGCGATTGGAGCTGGTAATTGATAAAATGCCATTTCAACTCCATTTAAATCTAATAATATTCCACTTCCTAAATAGATACCTATAAATACTAAAAAAGGAATTAATCCTTTAAAACTACCCTCTAATTTATTGTTCATTTTCCCTCCTGTTAATTTTGAATACATTTTATGAGTATACAAGATTTTTTAGTTTTTATCAATTCTAAAAAAAAAAGCTCCAGAAAACTGGAGCTTTACTATTAACTATTATCCTCTTATTTCAGATACAGTTTTTATTTTATAATTTTTAAATACCATTGATCCTAAAAGTCCTACTATTATACCAGATGTTGCACATAATCCTGCTGTTATTAAAACATCTTTTGCTGGATTAAATCCAAACATTACTGCGAAACCTGCTATTGGTGTTGCAGTTCCTGTTGCATTGTTTATCAATCCAAAGTAGTTAACTATCATTCCAGCTATTCCTCCACCTATAAAGTTAGTTGAGAATACTGGTATTGGATTTGCTGATATTACGTCTGCTTGTGTTAATGGCTCTATTGCAACCGCTATAGTTGTAGATTTGTCTCCAAATTTCATTCTATCAAAGAACACATAGTTCATGAATGAAGAAGACATTACTGCTAAAGCTCCTATTGCCATTGGTAATCCTGTTAATCCTAACATTGCTGTTAATGCCATTGAACTTATTGGAGCTGTTGCAACTACTGTTATAACTCCTCCTAAAATAAATGCCATTACATAAGGACTAGCTGATTGAGCTGCTATTATTATATCTCCAATCGATTTTAAAGCAAATGTAACTCCAGGAGAAGTAAATTGTGCAATTCCTCTTCCTAAAGGTGCTGCTAAACAAATTATAACAATTAAATCTAATCCATCAGGGATTTTTTCCTCTAATTTTGGAATGATGAACGACATTATGTATCCAGTGATAAATCCAGGAATTATTCCCATTCCTCCACAAACTACACCTAGCATAACTGCATAAACAGGGCTTACTCCTAAAGCTAATGGTACTAATATTGCTGCTGCAACTCCTCCCATTGATCCTGCTGATGATCCAACTTCACCTAAAAACTTTATTCCTAAAAGATCTCCACCAACATATAATTGGAAAGCTTCTACTAGAAAACTTGCTGTTGCTGCCCCTGCTAGAGCACCCATAGCTTTCATTCCTCTTGGTGCTTTTAAACTAAAACCAGTAAAGAATGCTAAAACCAAAAATAATAATACTGAACCTTTTAATAATTCCATATTTATCCCTCTTTCTTTTTTTGAGTTTGTTACTTTTTTAACATAGCTTCAAACTAAACTTTTTTCTCACAAAAAGGATTATACTCTACATTTAACAAAAAGTAAAGTACTTTTTTCTGTTTTATGTTTATTTTTAAGACAATTCAACACATGTTTAACACATTTAATCTATACTTCACATTAATTACAGTTTAAATTAACAAATCTCATCAAAATAGCAATATGATAAAGAGAATTTTTTCACAATACTGATTGTATTTTAATTTTTGAATTAACCCTTTTAGTGGTTGTTTATACTACTTTTTTATGTTAAAATTTAATTATAGAATTTCAATTTAGGAGGTATTTTTATGAAAAGAATTATTAATACTACAAAAGCTCCTGCAGCTATTGGTCCTTACTCTCAAGCTGTAGAAGTTAACGGAACACTTTATGTTTCTGGACAAATTCCTTTTGTACCTGAAACTATGACAGTTATATCTGATGATATTAAAGAACAAACTAGACAATCTTTAGAAAATGTAAAAGCTATTTTAGAAGAAGCTGGATACACACTTAATGATGTTGTTAAAGCTGGAGTTTTTATTAAAGATATGAATGATTTTATTTCTATAAATGAAGTTTATTCTGAATATTTAGGTGAGGTTAAACCTGCTAGAGCTTGTGTTGAAGTTGCTAGATTACCTAGAGATGTTAAAGTAGAAATTGAAGTTATCGCTGTTAAGTAGGTAATAAAAAAGATGAGGGACCCTCATCTTTTTTATTACCTATTATTTTCAATATTTATTTTTATAGCTGAAAACTTACATTTTTCATAGCATAGCTGGCATCCGATGCATTTTGTTTCATCTATTCTATGTTTTTGTTTTACTTCTCCCTCTATACATTTCATAGGACAAACTCTTGCACAAGCTGTACAACCTATACATTTCTCTGTTATTATTTCTGCTTTTTTTATCTCTTTAACTTCACTATTTATAGCTTTTGTAGGACATTTCACTGCACACAATCCACATTCTACACATTTTTCAAAGTTTATTTTAGCAAGATTATTCTCTATTACAATTGCATCTACAGGACAAGATTTTTGACAAAGTCCACAAGCAATACATGCTACTGAGCAAGCTTTTCTTGCTACAGGTCCTTTTTCTTTTGAAGAACAAGCTACAATAACTCTTTTATCTATTGGTTTTAACTCTAATAATTTTTTAGGACAAGCTACCACACATTTTTTACAAGATATACATTTATCTTCATTAATGCTTACAATTCCTTTTTCTGTAACAGTTATCGCATCTACAGGACAAACTTTCGAACAATCTCCGTAGCCTAAGCATCCATATTTACAAGATTTATCTCCACCAGCATAAAGACTTACAGCTTCACATGTTAATAATTCACCTCTAAATTCATATTTTTTTGTAGTTCTAGTACAATCTCCTTGACATAATAACTTGGCAACCATTTTTGAGCTGGATACATCAACTGTTGCTCCCATTAATTTTGCTATTTCAGATGCTACAGCTGAACCACCTGGAGAACAAGCAGTAATTTCTGCTCCATGTAAAGCTATTGCTTCAGCATAGCCTGAACATCCTGGATAGCCACATGCTCCACAGTTTATTCCTGGTAGTATTGCCTGAATTGCTTCTACTTTTTCATCTATTTTCACTTCAAACTTTTTAGAAGCATAGGCTAAAAATATTCCCATTGCTAACCCTGTTCCTCCTAGTGATAAAACAGGAAATAATATTGATTCCATTAATCTACCCCCAATTTTAGATTTGCATTCCACTGAATCCCATAAAAGCCATTGCTAACAGACCAGCTGAAATAAAAGCTATTGGTACTCCTTTAAAAGGACCTGGTACTGCTGCATATTCAATTCTTTCTCTTATTCCTGCTAATAATACTAGTGCTAATGTAAATCCAATTGCAACTGCTGCTCCATTTATTACAGATTCTATAAAATTATATTTTTGTTGAATATTTAAAAGAGCTATACCTAAAACTGCACAATTAGTAGTTATTAGAGGTAAAAACACTCCTAAAGCTTTATATAAATTAGGTGATGTTTTCTGAATAGCCATCTCTACAAACTGAACCAAAGATGCTATTATCAGTATAAATGCTATTGTTTGTAAATATTCTAATTTAAAAGGAACTAATAAATAGTTATAAATTATCCAAGTTACTCCTGAAGCTAATGACATAACAAATGTTACTGCCATTCCCATTCCAATTGAAGATTCAACTTTTTTAGATACTCCCATAAATGGACAAACACCTAAAAACTTTGCAAATATTATATTTTGAATAAAAATAGCTGTTATTATTAAGCTAAATATTTTTGCAAAATCCATTCTATATCACCTCTTTCTTTTTAGATTTAAAGTAATTTTGTGCGGCAATTATAAACCCTATTGTTATAAATGCTCCTGGTGCTAATATAAAAATTAACGCTGGTGTAAATGATGTTGGTGTAACGGGTATTCCAAATGCACTTCCATTTCCTAATATCTCTCTAATAGTTCCTAATACTGTCAAAGCTAAAGTAAATCCTAATCCAGATCCTATTCCATCCAATACAGATTTAAATACGCTATTTTTTGAAGCAAAACTTTCTGCTCTTCCAAGAACAATACAGTTTACAACTATTAATGGAATAAATAATCCTAAAACTTTATATAAATCAGGAAGATAAGCTTTCATTACCATTTCAACTATTGTTACTAATGAAGCTATTATCATTATAAAAGCTGGTATTCTAACTTTATCTGGAATGAATTTTTTTACAATTGAAATAAGCATATTTGAAAAAACTATAACAGACATTGTTGCTAGTCCCATAGCCATACCATTTATTGACGATGAGGTTACTCCTAATGTTGGACATAATCCTAATAATAATACAAATACTGGATTTTCTTTTATTATTCCATTTAATAATATCTCTTTATTTGATTTTGCCATTATTTTTTATTCACCCCACTATTATAACTATTTAAAGCTCTTTTAATTCCTGTATAAACTGCATTTGGTGAAATTGTTGCTCCTGCAAAACCATCTGCAGATTTATTAAATTCATAAGAGCTATCTTTTCCTATAGCTTTTTTTTGCCATTCTAAATCCAAAATTTTCGAACCTAATCCTGGTGTTTCTTGACTTCCTATTATATTTAATCCTGTAACTTTTCCTCCATTATCAAGTCCTAATACAAAATCAATATTAGCTGCATATCCTGGTTGTGAAACTGTTACTACATATCCTGTAATTTTACCATCTTTATTTTTTCCTGGAATAAATTTTAAACTATCAACTTCAATTGATTCAAGCTCATCAAAAGAAGTTGCCTTTGGTAAAACTTTTGTTCTTGCTTCGTTTACTGCTAATTTTTCATTCTCTATTATTACTTTTTGAGTTGCAGTATTTACTAAAGATAAAATTCCAGCTGAAATAGAAGCTATTAATGCTAAAACTAAACTATAATGAAAAAATCTGTTTTTTACCATTATTTTACCTCCCCAAATTTTCTTGGGCTTACATATTTATTTATTAATGGCACAAACGCATTCATTATCAATATTGAATATGCAACCCCTTCTGGATAACCACCTTTAAATCTGATTAATGAAATCAAAATTCCTATTCCTAATGCAAATATAGCTCTTCCTTTTGGGCTGTGAGGTGATGTTACCATATCTGATGCCATAAAGAATGCACCTAAAAATAATCCACCTGAAAATATATGTAAAAATGGATTAGCTCCCGCTAGTAACGATGATACAAAAACTGTCCCTATTATAATAGCTGGAACTTTCCAATCTAATTGCTTTTTATAAATTAGATATAATCCACCTAGAAGTAATGCTAAAGCAGATGTTTCTCCTAAGCATCCTCCCATTTTTCCTAAAAATGTATTTAAATAAAGGTTTCCTTTATCTATTAAAGCTATATCTGTTGATAATCCCCTTTTCATAGTATCTAATATTGTTGCTCCACCTATATCATCATACATAAATGTTGTTATTGCTACTGGCCAAGAAGCTTGAACAAAAGCTCTTCCAACTAGAGCAGGGTTGAATATATTATGACCTAAACCACCAAAAACCATTTTCCCTAATAATATTGATACAATTGCTCCTATTATTATGTAAACAAAAGACATATAAGGAGGTATTACAAAAGCATATAATATTCCTGTTATTATTGCACTTCCATCAAAAATCTGATTTTCTTGTTTCATTAATTTTTGACATATAAATTCTGTTGCCATACATGATAAAATAGATACCGCTGTTACTGTAATTGCTCTAATACCAAAAAAATAGCTTGCTGCTAGAAAAGCTGGTAATAATGCAATTATTACATCATACATTACATCATCCACAGTTTCTTTAGTTCTTATATGAGGCGATGGCCCCATTTTTAAAATTTTCGCCACTTTTTTCCTCCTATTTTTTCATTGATCTTAGTTTAGATTTTCCAATCTTTATAGCTTCTGTTAAAGGTCTATTTGAAGGACATATATAAGCACATGATCCACATTCGATACAATCCATAAGATTGTGTTTTGCCATATCTTCCCATTGTGAAAATTCTGCTAATCTTGCATACATAATAGGTTGCAAAGAGATTGGACAAGCATCTATACATTTTCCACACCCAATACATGCTTTAGGTTTACAATAATTTGTTTCTTTTTTTGTTAAAGCTAACAATCCAGATGTTCCTTTTATTACAGGTACATCTAACGTTAATTGGGCCATCCCCATCATAGGTCCACCCATGATAATCTTTTCAACTTCATTCTCTATATAACCACATTTTTCTAAAAGTTCTGATATTTGAGTTCCTATTGCCACTCTTAAATTTTTGGGTTCTTTAATACCTTTCCCTGTAACTGTAACTACTTTATCTATCAAAGGAAGTCCATTTACTACTGCATCATAAATTGCTGCTGCAGTGGTTGTATTGTTTACTACAACTCCTAAAGATGATGGTAGCTTTCCTGATAATACCTCTTTATTTAATATCGCTTTTATAAGAGATTTTTCTCCACCTTGAGGATACATTGTTTTTAAAGGCATAACTTTTATACTTGTTCCCTCAGCAGTTTTTCTCATTATTTCTATAGCTTCTTTTTTATTATCTTCAATTCCTATAATTGCATTACTTACATTTAATATATGCATCATTATCTTAATGCCTTCTATTACTTTTAAAGGTTCCTCTATCATAACTCTATTATCTGAATTTAAATAGGGTTCACATTCAGCTCCATTTAATAAAAGAGTTTCTATTTTTACTTCTTTTGGAGGATTTAATTTTACATGAGTTGGAAAAGCCGCTCCTCCAAGACCTACTATACCTTTTGATCTTACAATTTTTAAAAGTTCATCTTTTGATATTTTTTTCCAAATTGGATTTTTTTCTAAATTACTCCATTCTTCTAAACCATCATTTTCAATAACAATTGTTTCTACAGATCCCATTAATGGAAATGGTAAGTTTTCTATTTTTTTTACTATTCCACTTACAGTTGCATGAACTGGTACAGATAAAAAAGCATCTGAATCACCTATAACTTGACCTTTCAATACTTTATCCCCAACTTTTACACAAGGCGTTAAAGGAACTCCAATATGTTGAAGCAATGGAATAAATACAACTTTTGGTGCTGGTAATTTTTCAATAATTTGATTTTCTGTTTCAATTTTGTTCTCTGGCGGATGAACTCCACCTTTGAATCCAAAGAATTTCATAAAAATATCCCCTCCTTTTATTTAAAAAAATATGTCAAACCGTATTTCTATTTTAGAATATCATATTTACTGTTGTTTAACAACTTTTCTAATTTATTTCTAATTTTGATTTTATTTTTTATTATATTTTTGCATTATCTTATCTAATTCAACATCTTTTATTAAATCATTAAGTAAATCTTTTACTGTTTCAAACATAGGATTTATTAGTTCTGATTCCTCTTTATTAAATCTTCCTAATACAAAATTAATGTTTTCATCTTTATTTTTAGCTTTTCCAATTCCACATTTTACTCTTGTAAAATCTGCTCCTAAATGAGAAATTATAGATTTTATACCATTATGCCCTCCTGCACTTCCGTTTATTTTTACTCTTATTTTTCCTAAAGGTAAATCCATATCATCATAAACTATTACTAATTCTGTAGCTGGGTCTACTTTGTAAAATTTTGCAACTTGAATAACTGAATTTCCACTTAAATTCATATATGTTTGTGGTTTTAATAAAATTATTTTTTCTCCATTTATAGTTTTTTCCGTTATCAGTCCTTGATATTTTTCTTTAAATTGATTAAATCCATTTTTTGAAGCGAATTCATCCAATATATCGAATCCTACATTATGCCTTGTTCTTTCATACTCTCTCCCTGGATTTCCTAAACCTACTATTAACTTCATTTTTCCTCCTAAAATATTATAATTATAAAGAAAGAGAGAATCATTGATTCTCTCTTAAAATTTTTTATTAGCAATTACCATCAAATTGATATTTTGCAAGTCCACCTAAAGAAGTTTCTTTATACTCATCTTTTAAGTCTTTTCCAGTTTCACCCATTGTTTTAACAACTTGGTCAAATGAAATACTATGCTTTCCATCAGTATATAAAGAGTATTGAGCTGCATCTAAAGCTCTTACTGCTGCTGCTGCGTTTCTCTCTATACAAGGTATTTGTACATATCCACCAACAGGATCACAAGTTAATCCTAAGTGATGCTCTAATGCCATTTCTGCTGCATATTCGATTTGCTCTAATGACCCACCTAATATGAAACAAGCCATTCCTGCTGCCATTGCACAAGCTGAACCAACCTCTGCTTGACATCCACCTTCTGCTCCTGATATAGTTGCATTTTCTTTTATGATGTTTCCTATTAATCCTGCGATAGCAAGACCTTTAAGTACTTCTTCATTTGATAAGTTATATTCCTCTTTTAATGCATACATTAATCCTGGGATTACTCCTGCTGCTCCACAAGTAGGGGCAGTAACAACTCTACCTCCTCCTCCATTTTCTTCAGATACAGCTAATGTATATGCAAATATTCTTCCAACAAATCCACCTCTAGATTTATCGTTTCTTGCTTTTCTATAGAATGATTGAGCTCTTCTTTGTAATCTTATTGTTCCTGGTAAAACTCCGTTTTTAGAAAGTCCTGATTGAACTGAAGCTTCTAAAGCTGTTCTTATTTGATCTAAGAAATACCAAATAGACTCTCCTTCGTTTTCAGTAACAAATTCCCATAACTCTTTTTTATTTTTTTCACACCAATTCATAATCTCTTCCATTGTACCGAATGAATAAACTTTCGATCCACCTTGTCTTTGTTGTCCCTCTTCCATAAGAGTTCCTCCTCCAACTGAGAAAGCTAGCCAAGATTTTAATTCATTTCCATCTTTGTCTAAAGCTATAAACTTCATTCCATTAGTATGATACGGATGTACAAAATCAGGCATCCATACTATTTCTGTAGCTTTAGGCTTTAACGTTTCTAATATTACGTAGTCAGTTAAATGACCTTTTCCTGTTAATGCAAGTGATCCATATAACTCTACTTTAAAACTTGCTGCAGATGGATTTTCTGCTTTAAATCTTTTTGCCGCTCTCTCCGGTCCCATTGTATGAGAGCTTGATGGTCCATTTCCTACTTTAAATAATTCTCTTAGTGAATCCATTTTTTTCCTCCTGAACTTTTAATTAAAATTTTCTTATTGTCTAATCTCTCCGTGATAATTCTTTGCTATTAATTTTAAGATTTTATCAACAGTTATATTAATATCGTTTTCCTCTAGAGTTCCATCTTTTTTTCTTAAAACGATGCTTATAGCAACTGACTTTTTATCAGCTTCTATTTTATCTCCTTCGTAAACGTCAAATATAGCAACACTTTCAATTAGGTTTGATGATTTTTTTATATCCTCTAACATCTTTCCTACCAATACATCTCTCTCTAAAACGATTGCTAAGTCTCTTGTTACCTCTGGATATTTAACTATTTTCTCATACTTAACTTTCTTAGCTCTATAATTTAATAAAGTTGTTAAATCTAACTCTGCTATGTATGCTCTTTCTCTTTTTATATCCATATTTTCAGCAATTTCTGGATGAATTTCTCCAAAAGTACCAATCTTAATTTTCCCAATTTTAATGTCGGCACTTCTTCCTGGATGGAAATTTTTATCTTCTGATCTATCTAATTGATATCTTGTTACTCCCATATGCTCTAAGAATTTTTGAACAAAACCTTTTAAAGAATAGAAATCCATAGCTTCTGGCTTTGCATCCCATAAAGATTTTGTAGTTTTTCCTGCTAAAGCTATTGAAACTCTAAGTGTTTCATTTGCTAATCCATTCTCTTTTGGTGAGAATACTCTTGAAACTTCAAAGAATTTTAATCCATTTTGATTTCTATTTAAGTTATCCTTTATATTTGACAATAAACTATAAATTAAAGTTGGTCTCATAACTGCCATATCATCACTTATAGGATTACTAATCTCTATTGTTGGCTCTGTTATTCCTAATAATTTAATAGCATCTTTTGAAATAAAACTATAGTTTATAACCTCTTGTAGACCAATTTTTGCTAAGATTTCTTTAGCTTCGTCAACAACTATTGTCATTGAATCTTTTACTCCTGGTCTTATACTTTCTTCTGGCATTTTATTTTCTATATTATCAAAACCATACATTCTTATGATTTCTTCATACAAATCTGCTGTTCTTGTTAAATCTCCTCTATAAGAAGGAGGTGTTGCTAGTATTGTTGTAGAGTTTAATGTTTTTATATTTATTCCTAAATTTGTAAGTATCTTACCAACTACATCTATACCTATATTTTTTCCTATAAATTTAGTTAATTTTTCCATATTTAAAGGAATTTCTATTTTTTCATATTTTTCAATGTATTTATCTATGCTACCCTCTAAAAGTTCTCCACCAGTTAATTGAGATATTAATTCTGCTGCTCTTTCTAGAACTTCAACAGTATTTTCTATATCAAGACCTCTTTCAAATCTATATGAAGAATCACTAGATACCACTAAATCTTTAGAAGTTTTTCTAATATTTTCAGGAGTAAAATATGCACACTCTAAGAATATTTCTGTTGTTTCTTCTGTAACTTTAGAAGACTCACCACCCATTATTCCTGCTATTCCTAAAGGTTTTTCTCCGTCCGCTATAATAAGTTCACCTTTATTTAATTCTCTCTCTATTCCATCTAAAGTTACTAATTTTTCTCCTTCAGATGCTTTTCTTACAACAATTTTTCTATCAGTTATTTTTGACAAATCATAAGCATGTAAAGGCTGATTACATTCAAATAAAATATAGTTTGTGGCATCTACTACGTTATTTATTGGTTTTAATCCCATCGAAAGTAATCTATTCTTTAACCATTCTGGTGATTCTTGAACTTTTATATTTTTTATAACTTTTCCAGAGAATCTCTTACATCTATCTCTGTCTTCTATTCTAACATCAACATGTCCTGTATTTATGCTTTCTATTATACTTTTAGATTGGAATTCAGGCCATTTAATTTTTCTACCATAATAAGCTGCTATCTCTCTAGCTATTCCTATGTAAGATAAACAATCAGGTCTATTTGGTGTAATTTCTAATTCAAATATTACATCATTTAATTTTTTGTATACTCTGTATTCAGTTCCGATTGGTGCATCTTGAGGAAGTATAATTATTCCATCTCCATCAGTACCAAGACCCAATTCAACTTCAGAGCATAACATACCTTGAGATTCTATTCCTCTAATTTTACTCTTCTTTATTTTGAAATCACCAGGTAAAGTAGCACCTATTGTTGCTACTACTACTTTATCACCTAATTTATGATTTGGTGCTCCACAAACGATTTGAAGTTCCTCTTCAGCACCTATATTAACTTTTAAAAGTGTTAATTTCTCAGCTTCTGGATGTCTTCCATACTCTGTTATTTCTCCTATAACAACTTTTGCTAGCTCTTTACCTTGCTCATCTATAGCTTCAACCTCTTGACCAATCATTGTCAAAGTGTTTTCTAGCTCTTTTATGTCCTCTTTTATATCGACATATTGCTTCAACCAATCTAACGAAATTAACATTATATGCCTCCAACTTTTATTTAAATTGCTTTAAGAATCTTACATCATTTTCAAAGAATGCTCTTAAATCATCAATCCCATATCTTAGCATTGTAATTCTTTCTATTCCCATTCCAAATGCAAATCCTGATACCTCTTCTGAATCATATCCTACAGCTGATAAAACTGCTGGATCTACCATTCCACATCCCATTATTTCTAACCATCCACTATGTTTGCAAAGTCTACATCCTTCACCTTTACAGATAACACATTGAACATCCATCTCTGCACTTGGTTCTGTGAACGGGAAGAAATGTGGTCTAAATCTAACTTTTGTCTCTCCAAATACTCTTGTTACAAACTGCTCTAACATAGCTTTTAAGTTAGCAAAAGAAACATCTGGTCCAACCATAAGTCCTTCCATTTGATGGAACATAGGTGTGTGTGAAATATCATAATCATTTCTATAAACTTTTCCTGGACAAACCATTCTAAATGGTGGCTGATGCTCTCCCATGTATCTAGCTTGTACTGGTGATGTATGTGTTCTTAAAACTACATTTTCACTCATGTAGAATGTATCTTGTAAATCTCTTGAAGGATGAGTTTCAGGTATATTTAATGCATCAAAGTTATACGAAGTAAATTCTACTTCTGGTCCTTCAGCAACGTCAAATCCCATCTCTACGAAAATATTTTTTAGGAAATTCATAGTTTCTGTTATTGGATGTAATCCACCTGTAGAAACCTCTCTTCCAGGAAGAGATATATCTAAAATTTCTGCTTTTAATTGCTCTTTTTTTACAACGTCTTTAATCTCATTTGTTTTCTCTTCAACTAAAGTTGTTATAAAGTTTTTTACTTCATTTACCATTTGACCAAATACAGGTCTCTCTTCTGGAGATAAATCTCTCATAGACTTAGAAATTTCTGTAAAATCACCTTTTTTTCCTAAATATTTGACTCTGATGTCTTCAATCTCTTGTAGTGTAGATGCTTTTTGAATGTTTAAACTAGCTTCATCCTTTAAAGCATTCAGCTTTTCTTTCATTTGTTTCCTCCTAAACAAGGCTTTATTATTTTATTTCTTTATAATTAAAAGTTAATTTTTTATCTTCAATTAGTAATACTCCATATCTATTATCTTTTAAAGCTCCTGGATTAAAATATTTTATTCCTGCTTTTTCTTTATAATATTTAATATGTGTGTGTCCAAAGCAAACTGCATCTACTTTATAACTTTCAGCTTTTGATTCTAAAGTTAGTAAATCATTTTTTACATCATAAAGATGTCCATGTGTTATAAGTATTTTTACTCCGTCTAAATCTAGTACCTCTTCATCATTGAATTTTCTATC
The DNA here is from genome assembly GCA_051654725.1 of Cetobacterium sp. Taxonomy (GTDB): domain Bacteria; phylum Fusobacteriota; class Fusobacteriia; order Fusobacteriales; family Fusobacteriaceae; genus Cetobacterium_A. Next base: position 1,502 of record JBOFYP010000130.1, on the reverse strand, counting down.
AAAATAGTCACAATTTCCTCTTACTATACTGAATTTGATCTCTGGAAATGCAGAGGAACACTCCTCTCCATCTCCACTATGATCACCTGTCCATATTACTAATTCTGGATTTTCTTTTGTTATTATATCATATATATATCTTGTGTTTCCATGAGAATCTGTTATTACCAATATTTTCATCTCTTTTTTCATAATAACTCCTCTAATAACTTTGCATTATTCTTGAGTTGCTTCTTCTATCTCTACATCCTCTTCTTTAAAACTTGCTATTGAAACAACTTTTTCAGATTCTGATTCATTTACTCTCATAATTTTTACACCTTGAGTTGCTCTACCAATTATTGAAACTTGGTTTACAGGAGTTCTTATAACAATTCCAGAAGATGTTATTACCATTAATTCATCTTCATCTTTAACTGGTTTAACTGCTACAACGTCACCATTTTTATCACTACATCTTATATTTATAACACCTTTTCCACTTCTAGACTGTAAAGGATACTCATCTACTCTAGTTCTTTTTCCATGTCCATTTTCTGTTATAGTTAAGATTGTATCATCTGATGAATCATCAATTATTAATGCAGATATAACTTTATCGTTCTTTTTAAGAGAAATTCCTTTTACTCCACTTGTATCTCTTCCAGTAACTCTTACATCATCTTTAGAGAATCTTATTGATTGCCCTAATTTTGTTGCTAAGAATATCTGCTCTTTAGATTCAACTGGTAAAATTCCAACGAAGATTATATCATCTCCATCTCTTAATTTTATAGCTTTTAATCCCGCAGTATTTATATTTTTATAACCACTTAAATTTGTCTTTTTAACCATTCCATCTCTAGTTACAAAAACAAGCTCTTTATCTTCACTAAATTCTCTTATTTTTATTATTTCTCTAACTTTTTCATCTTCTTTTAATTTAATTAGATTTCCAATAAGTCTTCCTCTAGCTTGCTTTGAAGATTCTGGAATTTGATAAACTTTTAAATGGAATACTCTTCCTTTATCAGTAAATATCATCATTGTATCAAGATTTGACATAACTTCCATTCTTTCAACAAAGTCATCTTCGATAGTGTTTTGAGTTGAAACTCCCTTTCCACCTCTTTTTTGAGCTTTGTATTTATCTAATTCCATTCTCTTTACGTAACCTCTATTTGTTACAGTAACTAAAACGCTATCATCTTTTATTAGATCTTCGTGTCTAATTTCTAATCTTTCTTTTTCTATTCTAGTTCTTCTTGGATCATCATATTTATCTTTTATTTCATTTAATTCTTCTTTTATTATTGTATAAACTTTTTCTTCATCTAATAAAATATTATTAAATCCAATAATTGAAGATTTTAATTCTGCATGCTCTTTATCAATTTTATCTCTTTCAAGACCTGTTAATCTTTGTAATTTCATATCTAAAATTGCTTTAGATTGTTCTTCTGTAAAACCATATTTATCTATTAAAGATAATCTAGCTTCAGTACCATCATTTGAACCTCTTA
>JBOFYP010000129.1:0-1253 GCA_051654725.1 Cetobacterium sp. | reverse complement strand
TCATATCTGGATGTCCTTGTAAAGGTGATCCATAAGCTCTTAAAGTATCTAAAAGTGCTCTATCGAAATATCCTCTTTCAGCTAAAGCTGAATAAAGAACTGGAGCTGCATGTCCTTTTGATAATACAAATCTATCTCTACCCTCCATTTTAGGGTTTTTAGGATCTATATTCATCTCTGAAAAATATAATGCTGTAACAATATCCGCGGCTGATAATGACCCTCCTGGATGTCCTGATTTTGATTTGCATATCATTTGAACAATGTCTTTTCTTATTTTAGTAGCTTGTTCTACTAAAAAATTAATATCTCTCATTTTTTCTCCTCTCAATCCTTTATTTAGTTAATTATATTAGAAAGTAACTTCTTTTGTCAAGTTAAGGTACGGGATTTATTAGAATTTCTATGTACTAAAATAGTATTTTTATTTTTTCAAAAATTAAGTGTACAACAAATCCAATAGATCCACTTATTTCATCATATTTTATAGCACTCAATAATACAGCTAATGCTGAAAAAAAACTAAATGGTCTATAAAACTTTTCCTCTTTTTTCTTATTTTTGAAAATAGTGTACACACCTAAAATTGTTAATATTAGTACTTCTAAAGATGATTTTGAATACTTTATTGATAAAAATATACAATAAATGCATGTTGAAAAAATAAAACCCTTACTACCTTTTACTCCAAGTCCAACTCTGCAGTATGGTAAATAAATCAAAGCTCCTCTTGACCAACCTTTTGGAAAAAAATCAAAAATCATATGTAAGCCTATAGCTAATGCAAACCCCATGATAGAAAATCTAAATATCTCTACATTTTTTTGAGTATTATAAAAATAAATCATTACCCATAAAATTACAGGGCTATGAGTTAAAATATTTCTATGTTTTATTTTCATTTTAAAATCCCAGTCTGGAAATTTTATTCCTATTAAAAATGACATCCATACTAGTAATAAACCTATAAAACTTATTGATTCAAAATTATTTAAAATTTTTGTAAAATCTATTATCATAATTTTTCCTTTCATTTTTTTATATTATAACATATTTTTATAAATCAAAATACAAAAAAAGAGCTAAGTTTAACTTAGCTCTTTTATATTTATCATTAAGTAAGATTACTTAGTAATTTCTGCTACAACTCCAGAAGCTACTGTTCTTCCTCCCTCTCTTATTGCGAATCTTAATCCTGGTTCCATTGCGATTGCATGAATTAACTCTATCGTCATTTCTATGTTATCTCCTGG
>JBOFYP010000128.1:0-15362 GCA_051654725.1 Cetobacterium sp. | reverse complement strand
ATAGCTTTCATAAGTTTCTCATGCGAGATTCTCATAATATCCGGTATTAGCTGTCGTTTCCAACAGTTGTCCCAGTCCAAGAGGCAAGTTCCTTACGCGTTACTCACCCGTCCGCCATCCTCGCTACCCGAAGGTAACTTGAATCGACTTGCATGTGTTAAGCATTCTGTCAGCGTTCATCCTGAGCCAGGATCAAACTCTTCATTCAATATATTTTAAGTCCTAAGACTTTTTTACACCTTTTAACCATCTAAATGGTTTTGCCATTACTGGCATTTTGTTGTTTTCACAACTTCTGACTATTTTCTCTATTCGGTTGCTAATGTCCTTCACTAATAATTTTTGTCTGCGGTTTTTCCCGCTGACAAAAATTATAGTACCATTTTTTCAAAATTAAGTCAACAACTTTTTTTTATTTTTTAAAATAAATCTGCAATTTTATCAAAAATACTTTTTTGTTGAATGTTTTTTTTCACTATAAGTTTGTCTTCAAAAACTACTTCTCCATTTACTAAAATTTTATATTTTCCTACTGCAGAACCCGCTTTTATTGGAGCATATATTTGTTTTTCTCTTTCAGTAACAATAGAAACATCTGAATCTTTCTTTACTATTTTAGAAAATGACTTTGTCGGATAAGCTTTTACTTCAGTTGTATATCCACCAACTAAAGGTATATTTAAAATTGCAATATCTTTTTTCACTATATCTTTATTTTTGTATTCTTGATGGAATTTTTGATTTAAGGATAATATTTTTTCATCTCTTATTTTACTTGTTTTTCCGCCAAATACCACTGTTGAAATATTTGCATTATCTTTATTACTTAAAACAGCTATATTAAATCTAGATTTTGTATGGTAACCAGTTTTCAACCCGTAAATTCCTTCTTTATCGAGAAGATGTATTGTACTTCTAAATTTATATTCTCCATTTTTTATTTCTGCATTCTTTTGCCTAGCTATAGCTATATATTCTGGATATTTCATAGCTTCCAAAGAAAGTTGATATATACCTTTAGCTGTCCCCATATCCAATTTTCTTTTTGTCATATGGTCTGGTAATCCTGCTGGAGTATAGTATTCTAAATCATTTTCTAACCCTAAACTTTTAGCTTTTTCATTCATCATATCTATAAATTTATTTATATTTCCTTTACCTGAATGTTTTGCTAAAGCATATGTTGCGTTGTTTGCTGACTTTATTGCTGCTGATTTTAAAAGGTCGAGAACAGTTATTTTTTCTCCACTTACCATTGGAATTGAACTTCCACCAACACTTAATATTTCCCAATCTATAACAACTTCATCATGTAAACTTATATTTCCTTTTCTAACTTCATCTAAAGTGACAAGTATTGTCATAACTTTTGTTACTGATGCTAAAGGATATTTTTGATTTGCATTCTCTTGATAAAATACATTTCCTTTATCATCTCCTAAAATATAAGCTCTATAATCTGGAGTATTGTCTTTAGGTAAATTTATTTTACTAGCTTTTGTAAAAGATAACGTTGAAGCTGTTAACATTAAAATTACAACTAATTTTTTCATATTTTTTTTCCTCCAAATAAAAAATTTAGGAATCACATTTATGCGATTCCTAATTATTATACATTACTTTTGTTTTTTAGCCAAATATTGTTCTATCGCTTCTTTTAATGCCTCTTCTGCCAATACAGAACAATGCATTTTAGTTGCTGGTAATCCTCCTAAAGCTTCTGCTACTACTTTATTTGTTATATCTAAAGCTTCTTGAATATTTTTTCCTAGAACCATCTCTGTTGAAACTGAAGATGTGGCAATTGCAGATGCACAACCAAATGTTCTAAATTTAACATCTGTTATTATATCATTTTCTATTTTTAAAAATATTTCCATTATATCACCACAAGATGGGTTTCCTACTTTTCCATATCCATCTGGATTTTCCATTGTTCCTACATTTCTAGGATTCATAAAATGATCCATAACTTTTTCTGTATATTGCATATTTTTCTCCTTAGTTTTGAGTTATATTTTATATTCATTCCATAAAGGTGACAATAGTCTTAATTTAGTTATTACTTTTATAACTTGTTCAATAGTATAATCTATCTCTTCTTTAGTGTTATACTTTCCTAAACTAAATCTTATCGTTCCATGAGCAAATTCAGGTTCAATGCCCATTGCTAAAAGTACATGAGAAGCTTGAAGTTCATCTGATGAACAAGCTGATCCTGAACTTACTGCAATACCCAAATAACTTAAAGATAACAATATAGATTCTCCTTCTAAGTATTTAAAAGTTATACTAGAAGTTCCTGGAAGTCTTTTCACTGATTTAGCATTAACGACAACTTCGGGAATATTTTTTAAAATTTCAGTTTCAAAATAATTTCTTAATTCTTCTTCTTTTTTCATTTCAAATTCCATATTATTATGAGCAAGTTCTAAAGCTTTAGCCATTCCAACAACTCCAGGTGTATTTGTTGTTCCTGGTCTAAGTTTTTTTTCTTGTCCACCACCTGTGATTGTTTTTGCAACCCTAACACCTTGTCTTATATATAATGCACCTACACCTTTAGGACCATAGAATTTATGAGCTGAAAATGTAACTAAGTCTGCTCCTAACTCTTTTGGAAATACTGGAATTTTTCCTACAGTTTGAACTGCATCTATGTGTAATAAAATTTTATTTTTTTTAGCTATTTCTGATATCTCTTTTATAGGTTCTATTGTTCCTACTTCGTTATTTGCATGCATTATTGAAATCAGTATTGTATCATCTGTTATCGATTCCTCTAAAGTTTTTATATTAACTACTCCATTTTCATCTACTGGTAAAAATGTTATTCTATATCCATCCTGTTCTAAATCTTTAAATGTATTTTTTATAGCTGGATGTTCAATTGAACTTGTAATTATATGATTACCTCTATTTTTATATGCTTTAGCTATTCCTCTAACAGCAATGTTATCTGATTCAGTTCCAGAACCCGTAAATATAATTTCTTCTGGTTTAACTTTTAATATAGTTGCAATTTTTTCTCTTGCTTCTGAAACAGCTACTCCTGTTTCTCTTCCAAAAATATGCATACTAAAGGCATTTCCATATTCCTCTGTTAAAAAAGGCATCATAGCTTCTAATACTTTAGAATCCATTTTTGTAGTTGCATTGTTATCCAGATAAACTCTCATAGTTATCGTCTCCTTAAATTATCACTTATGTTTACATAAAGATAATAACATTCTTTATTACTCATGTCAACAATTAATGAGTAATTATTTGACATTAACTCCATGTTTACAAAATTCTTTTATTTCACACTCTAAACACTTTGGTCTTCTGGCAATACACTTATCTCTTCCTTGAAGAATTAAATAATGAGAAAAATCTATCCAATATTCTCTGGGTACAATTTCCATTAATTTTTTCTCTATTTTTACAACATCGTTTTCATTAACAATTCCAATTAAATTAGATAATCGTCTTACGTGTGTATCAACAGTTATTCCATCAGCTAATCCCCAAATTTCTCCTCTTACAACATTAGCTGTTTTACGTCCTACTCCAGCTAATTCAATCAATTGACTCATATCTGAAGGTACTTCTCCATTATGTTCTTCTATTATTTTTTGACTGCATAATTTGATATTTTTTGCTTTATTTCTATAAAAACCTGTACTTTTAACTAAATTTTCAATCTCTTCTATAGGCATAACAGCGAATTCCTCAGGAGTATTTACTATTTTATACATCTCTTTTGTTACTATATTTACCCTTATATCTGTACATTGAGCTGATAATATTACAGCTACAAGCAATTCAAATGGAGTTTCATAATTTAAAGCGCATTCTGGTTTACCAAATTTTTCTTTTAAAATGTCTATTATTATTAAAACTTTTTTATTTACTTTCAATTATCCTCCATCAACTCAAAGGTTTTAAGTATAAAAAATAATCAATTTCATTATGTTCTATTTGCCCTTTAAATTTAAAACCAGATTTTTGAAAACAAAAAATTGATTTTTCATTTTCTTCTAAAATATATGCTGTTATATATTTTAGTTTGGGATACTTAAATCTTAACTCTTCTATACTAGCATTTATAATTATTGTTGAATAACCTCTACCTCTTATGCACTCTGATAAATAAACTGAAATTTCAGCTCCATTATTTTCATCAAGTTCAAATCTAACATTTCCTAAAAAATCGCCTTTTAAATCTTCAACAGTAAACATTTCATAATTACAAGAGTTAATTAAAAAATTATACCATCTAAAATGATTTTTTCTTTGTTCTTCTTCATTATTTTTATAGTATTTTTTAACATAATTTAAATTTAAATGATTGTATATATTATTTATATCGTCTACTATAGTTTCTCTAATTATTATCACTATTTAAGAACAATCCTATTATACTTTTTCTTTCCTTGCTTTATCATCATAGCTCCATCTATAAACATTTCTTTTGTTATTTGTAGAGCAAAGTCTGTTATTTTTTGATCATTTACACTTAATCCGTTTTGCTGAACTAATCTTCTACCTTCACTTTTTGTTTTTAATAACTCTAATTCTACCATTAAATCTACAAGCCCTTTATCAATAACTGATTCATTGACCTCAATTGTTGGAACATTTGATAAATCAATTCCACCTTGTTCAAATAAAGCTTCTGAGGCTTGTTTAGCTTTTTCAGCTTCAATTTCTCCATGAACTATTTTTGTAACTTCATAAGCTAAAACTTTTTTAGCTTCATTTATATCCGCTCCTTCTAAAGCTGATAATCTTCTAACCTCATCCATAGGTAAAAATGTTAATAGTGCTAAGGGTTGAGCTACATCTGCATCTGGTAAATTTCTCCAATATTGGTAAAATTCATAAGGTGTTGTTTTTTCTGGATCTAACCATAATGCTCCCTTCGCTGTTTTACCCATTTTTTTACCTTCACTATTTGTTAAAAGTGTACAAGTCATTGCATACCCTTGTTTTTTATCTTTCTTTCTAATTAAGTCGACTCCTGCAATCATATTTGACCACTGATCATCTCCACCTAATTGCATAGTACAACCAAATTGTCTATTTAAAACTAAGAAATCATATCCCTGCATTAACATATAGTTAAATTCTAAGAAAGATAGTCCTCCTTCTTCCATTCTAGTTTTGAAACATTCTGCTGCTAACATTCTATTTACTGAGAATTGCGATCCTATATCTCTTATAAAATCTATATAGTTTAAATTTCTTAACCAATCTGCATTATTAACAAGTAAAGCTTTTCCATCACTAAAATCTATAAATTTTTCCATTTGTTTTTTTATAGATGAAACATTATGAGCTATTATTTCATCTGTCATCATTTGTCTCATATCAGTTCTACCACTAGGGTCTCCTATCTGAGCCGTTCCTCCACCTATTAGAGCTATAGGTCTATGCCCATGCTGTTGCATATGAGACATGAACATCATAGCTATAAAATGCCCTACGTGTAAACTATCTGCTGTTGGGTCAAATCCTATATAAAAAGTAACTTTTTCTTTTTCTAGTAAAGTTTTCATCTCATTTTCATGAGTCATTTGTTTCACATATCCACGATCTTTTAAAACTTCAAAAACATTTGCCATATATATTCCTCCAATTATTTTAATTTTATTCTATTGTAACATAAACATTTTTTTTTTTAAAGAGCCAATAAAAAAAGAGAGACTTAACGTCTCTCTAGATAAATCAATTACTTTGTTGTGTTATAGAATACTTCCATTCCATTGAATTGAGCAACTGATCCTAATTCTTCTTCAATTCTTAATAATTGGTTGTATTTAGCCATTCTATCAGTTCTTGAAGTTGATCCAGTTTTAATTTGTCCTGCGTTTGTTGCAACAGCGATATCAGCTATTGTAGCATCTTCAGTTTCTCCTGATCTATGAGATATTACTGCAGTCATGTTAGCTCTCTTAGCCATTTCGATTGCATCTAAAGTTTCAGTTAAAGTTCCAATTTGGTTTAACTTGATTAAGATTGAGTTAGCTGATTTTAATTCAATTCCTTTTGCTAATCTCTCTGTGTTAGTTACGAATAAATCGTCTCCAACGATTTGAACAGTTTTTCCAACTTTTGCAGTTAACATTTGGAATCCAGCCCAGTCATTTTCTCCTAATCCATCTTCAATAGATTTGATTGGATACTTTTCACATAATCCAGCATACCACTCGATCATTTCTTCAGTTGTTCTTACAACTCCACCTTCTCTTTTGAAGTGGTATTCGAATGTTCCGTCTTCTTTTTCTACACAGAATTCAGTTGCTGCTGCATCTAAAGCGAAAGTAATATCAGTTCCTAACTCATATCCTGCTGCTTTAACTGCTTGACAGATGATATCTAAAGCTCCTTCAGTTCCGTTGATTTTTGCTGGTGCATATCCACCCTCATTACCAACATTTGTTGAATCTCCATTAGCTTTTAATATTTTTCCTAAGTGGTGGAATATTTCGCATCCCATTCTCATTGCTTCAGCAAATGTTTTTGCTCCAACTGGTTGAACCATGAACTCTTGAACGTCTACTGCTGAATCAGCATGACTTCCTCCGTTTAATATGTTCATCATAGGTAAAGGTAACTCTTTAGCGTTAACTCCTCCTAAGTATTTGTATAAAGGTAATCCTAATGCTGCTGCTGCTGCTTTAGCAGTTGCTAAAGAAACACCAAGTATAGCATTTGCTCCTAATCTATCTTTGTTTGGAGTTCCATCTAATTCGATCATAGCTTTATCAATAGCTACTTGATTAGTTGCGTCCATTCCTAATACTAACTCTTTGATTTCTCCATTTACAAAGTTTACAGCTTTAAGAACACCGTTTCCTAAGTATCTAGCTTTATCTTTATCTCTTAATTCTACAGCTTCGTAAGCTCCTGTAGATGCTCCAGATGGAACTGCTGCTCTTCCCATAGCTCCACATTCTAATATTACATCAACCTCAACTGTTGGGTTTCCTCTTGAATCAAGAATTTCTCTTCCTTTAACTTCAACTATTCTAGTCATTTGTTTGAATCCTCCTTGGAATTTTTTAAAAAAATTTATTTTTTATTACTTTACTTTTATAACTTTCATTGAGTTACTTGTTCCTGCTTTAAATACTTCTTCTCCACATGAAGCAACTATTATGTCTCCTGATTTTACAAGTCCTAAAGCTAATGCTTTTGACTCTGCTAATGCATAGAACTCTTCTAAATTCTTAGCAGTTGCATCTAAACAAGGAATTACTCCTCTTGTTAAAATCATTTGATTATATGTTTTTTCGTTGTTTGTTACAGCTAATATAAATGCTTCTGGGAAGTATCTTCTTAAAGCTGTTGCTGATTTTCCTGATGCAGTTCCTGAAACAATTAATTTTGCTCCTAAAGCTTCTGATACATCAACAGTTCCTCTAGCCATAGCTTCGGTAACACTTACACCTTCTTCATTTTCTATTTCAAAAGCGATTAAAGGATCTGTTCTTTCAGCAATTTTTCTCATTACTGTTACAGCTTCTACTGGATATTTTCCTTTTGCTGTTTCTCCAGATAGCATTATTGCATCTGTACCATCTAATATAGCGTTTGTTACATCTGTAGCTTCTGCTCTAGTAGGTCTTGGATTTTTTATCATTGAATCTAGCATTTGTGTTGCTGTAATTACAACTTTTCCTGCTAAGTTACATTTTTCTACCATCATTTTCTGTGCGAAAGGAACTTCTTCTACAGGAATTTCTACTCCTAAATCTCCTCTTGCTACCATTATTCCATCAGATAATTCTAATATTTCATCAAAGTTATCTAATCCTTCTTGGTTTTCTATTTTTGAAATTATTTTTATTTTTTCTCCACCGTTAGCATCTAAAACTTCTCTTACAGCTTTTACATCATCAGCTTTTCTAATGAAAGAAGCAGCTACGAAATCAACATTTTGCTCGCATCCAAATTTTAAATCTCCAATATCTTTTGGTGATAATGCTGGTAATTGAACTGAAACGTTAGGTAAATTAACACCTTTGTTTTCTCCTAAATCACCATTATTTTTTACGATACATCTTACTTCGTTTCCTACAACTTCTTCAACTTCCATTTCAATTAAACCATCATCAATTAAAACAATGTTTCCAGCTTTTAAATCTTCTGTTAATTCTTTATAAGTTACAGCAACTTTTGTTGAATCTCCAATTACTGTTTCATCAGTTGTTATTGTGAACTTTTGTCCAGCTACTAAAGAAACGTCGTTTCCTCCAACTAATTTTATAGTTCTAATTTCAGGTCCTTTAGTATCTAATAATACTGCTGCATTGATTCCTGTGTTTGCTACAGCTTCCTTTAAATTTACAATTCTATTCCCATGCTCTTCATGACTTCCATGAGAGAAATTCATTCTCATTACGTTCATTCCAGCTTTTAATAACTCTGATAATACCTCAACTGATTCTGTTTTTGGCCCTATTGTACATACAATTTTTGTTTTTTTCATAGTTCCTTAACCCCTCCTATAATTAGTTTAATCTATATTTTAAATTTGTTATATCTCTTTGATTTATTTACTAAAATTCTATCTAATATACTAGTTAAAGTCAAGCTAGTTAAATATCTATTTTTTACCTTTTTTTGACTCTATTATTCCCACTTTTTTGAAAACTATATTTCTTTGTACCAAAACAATGCTTTTTAAGAATATTTTAATACAAGAAAACATATTTATGTTTTATTTTTTTTGAAATTTAAATCCATCTGATAAAATAATTTTATTGTTTTCATCTACAATTAGCACTTCTAAATCTTTTATAGAATTAACTTTATTTAATACTTTTTCTATAGGCATTAGAAAGAATGCTGTCGAATATAAATCAGCTTCAAAAGAATTTTTATTAACTACTACTACCATTTTTTTATCTTTAACAGGGTATCCTATTTCTTTATCTATTATATGATGATATCTTTTACCTTCTATTTCTACATAAGTTTGATAATCTCCAGAAACTCCCATACTTTGATTATTCAATTCTACTATTCCTAATATTTGTGAAGGATTATTTGGATTTTGAATTCCTATCTTCCAAGAACTCCCATCGCCTTTAGTTCCTATAGCTTGTATACTTGATATTGCTGAGATAAATCCACTTTTTATACCCAGTGACTCCAATTTTTCTGCTGCTTTTTTAACTGCATATCCCTTTAAAAAAGAACCCGTATCAATTTTAACTTCAGAATTTTTTATAAAAATTTTATTTTCAAATATTTCAATTTTTGAAAAATCTATCTTTGCTAAAGCTCTATTTAATTCTTCTTTTGTTGGTAAAGATTTTATTTCTTCAGAATCTTCCGAAAATCCCCAAACTTTCATTAATGGTTCCATTGTAATGTCATATTTTTTATCTGATAAATCATAAGCTTCTTTTACTTTGTTGAACAAATAAATACCTTCATTATCAATTTTTTCTATTTTTGATTCATTTAATTTACTTATTAAACTATCTTTTACTTTACTATTATATTTATTATCTATTCTTTCTATCTCTTCAAAAGATTCTTTAATACTTTTTTGTGCTAAATCTGAATCATTTGAAAAAATACTAATTTTAAAATAAGTTCCAAAAGCAAACTTTTCATCATTTATTCTTTTTATTTTTTTTTGGCAACTTATAAATAACAAAAAAAGTAAAAAGAGTAGAAAAATATTTCTACTCTTAGTCATTTATTATTTCCTCTTCTACTTCAGCGAAAGTAATTTTTCTATCCATAATTTCTTTAAAAGTTTTTCTTATTACAGTATCTTTTTTAGAAGTTTTTGTAAGTACAACGGCACCTTTACCTAAATCTCTTGCTCTTTTACCTGCTGTTATTGTTAATATATATTTATTAGGTATTTCTTGTAATAATTCATCATAAGTTATTATTTTTTTCATAATATCCTCCTAGTTTTTAGAATTTATAATTTTTACTAACTCTTCACATGATCCTTCAACTGTATAATTAATAATTGTTATATCATAATCTTTTTCAAATTCTAACTCTTTTATTGAATTTTCTAATCTAAGCTGTATTGTATCTTCACTATCAGTTTTTCTTCCTCTTAGTCTTCTTTCTAAATCTTCCATTGTTGGAGTTTTAAAGAATATTAAATGAGAATTTGGATATACCTCTTTAACCTGAAGTCCCCCTTGAACATCTATTTCAAGAATAACATTTTCTCCAGATACTAATCTAGACTCTACTTCAGATTTTAAAGTTCCATAGTAGTTAGTATGAACAGTTGCATATTCTAAAAATTCATTTTTTTCAATTTTATTTTTGAATTCATCTACTGTTAAGAAGTAATAATCTCTTCCGTTTAGCTCTCCCTCTCTTGGAGCACGAGTTGTAGCTGAAGTTGCTAAATTAATACCTAACTGTTTTCTAACTATTCTACATATTGTTGATTTTCCAGCACCACTTGGTCCTGATACAATAAATAGCTCTCCCTTTTTCATTTCTTTTCTCCTTTATTCTATATTCAGAATTTGTTCTCTAATTTTTTCAATCTCATTTTTACATTCTACTATTAATTTTGAAATATCATACAAATTACATTTTACTCCAGATGTATTTAATTCTCTAAAAATCTCTTGAAGAATAAAATCAATTTTTTTACCTATACCAATGTTTGTAGAATTAAACTCTATCTTTAATTGACAAAGATGACTTTCTAATCTAGAAATTTCTTCTGAAATATCAGATTTGTCCGTAAATAAAAGTATTTCTCTTAATAAAATTTCATCATTAAAATCTATGTTAGATATTTTTGATAATCTTTCCAATAACTTTTCTTTATAATTTATAACAATATTTTCTTTCATTAGTTTTATTAGCTTTACATTTTTCTCTAAAACTTCAACACATTCTAAAAAATACTTTTTCATTCTTAAACCTTCAGATTCTTTCATTTCAATAAATGAATCTAAAAGTAAATGAAGATTTTTTATTACAAATTCTTCGTATTCATTTTCATCAATTTCTAAGTCATTTCTTCTTATAACATTTAAATTTTTAACTAACAAATCAAGTTTATTACTAAAATTTTGATTATATTCATTTTCAATGGTATCTAGAACTTTTAAATAAGACGATGTCATACTTTTATCATATTCAAATAAGTTATCTACTTCTCTTTTATCTTGAAATTCAACTTTTAAATCAATACTTCCTCTTATAACTCTAGAAGTAACTTCAGTTCTGATTTTATTTTCCAAAAAATTTAATATGTGAGGTGATTTTATTTTAAAATTTAAATTTTTATTGTTTACACTTTTTATTTCTAAAGATATTACATATTTTTCATTTTCAAAATATTCTTTTGAATACCCTGTCATACTTCTCATATATTATCAACCTCTCATAAATAAAATGCTAAAATAGGCGACAAAGTCGCCTATTTTACTAGTCCTCTAACTCAACAGGAACTATGTTTTTATAAGCTTTATATCCAGTACCTGCTGGAATTTTCTTACCTATAATTACATTTTCTTTTAATCCTTCTAAGTAGTCTTCTTTACCTTCTATTGCTGCATTTGAAAGTACTTTTGTAGTTTCTTGGAATGATGCTGCTGATATGAAACTTCCAGTATTAACTGCTGCTTTTGTTATACCTTGGATTACAGGCTCATATTTGATTTCTGTTTTCCCATCAGCTCTTAATCTGTTGTTTTCTAATTCAACAACTCTCTTCTCTACTACTTCATCTTCTAGGAATAATGAAGAACCAGATTCTACTATTCTTACTTTCTTAAACATCTGCTTAACGATAATTTCTATATGTTTATCATTTACAGTAACACCTTGGTCTCTATATACTTGTTGAACAGATTCTAGTATAAACTGCTCTGCTGCAACTAATCCTTTTATGTTAAGTACATCAAATGGTGATATAGCTCCGTCTGTTATTTTATCTCCAGCTTTTATTAACATTCCGTCTGTTACAACTAAATGTTCTCCAACTGGTGCTAAATACTCTTTGAAGTTTTCAGTATCGAAAATAGATCTTATGATAATTACTCTCATACCTTTTTTCTTTCTTCCTGTAACCTCAACTTTTCCATCTAACTCTGATAAAATAGCTTTTCCTTTTGGATTTCTAGCTTCAAATAGCTCTTGAATTCTTGGAAGACCTCCAGTGATGTCTTTCGTTCCTTCTCCTTCTTTTATGATTTTAGCTATGATTTCTCCTGTTCTTACAGATTCTCCTTCTCTAACCATTAAGTAAGCTCCAAATGGTATTGAGTAACTTTCTTTAGCATTTCCTTCTTCATCGAAAATAACTATTCTTGGGTTTGAATCTCCAGATTCTACAGTTTTTATTGCCATATATTCTGTAACATTATACTTTTCATCAAAGTTTTCTTTTACATATAGCTCTCTGTATTCTATTCTTCCATCTTGATTTGCTATTATTGGTATATGGTAAGGATCGAATGTAACTAGGATATCTCCTTGCTTAACTTCTTGTCCTTCTTCAACTTTTAATATAGATCCAGATGCAATTTCATAGTCATAATTTCCGATTAAAATTTTAGCTGATTGAGAAACTACAATTTTATCTTGAGTTTCTTGATTTTCTAGAATTTTTATATCTTTAAATACAACTTTTCCATTGTTTTCAGCTTTGATACTTGTTGCAGTAGTAGTAGTTGCAGCAACTCCTCCTGTATGGAACGTTCTCATTGTAAGCTGTGTACCAGGTTCTCCGATTGATTGAGCTGCAATAACTCCAACCGCTTCTCCTAATAAAATCTCTTTATGATTAGCTAAATCCATTCCATAACACTTTTGACAAACACCTTTTTCAAGTGCACATGTTAATGGTGATCTAATTTTTATTTTCTTTATTTCTAATTCAGTAATTCTAGCAATTTGTTGTTTTGTGAACATTTCATTTCTTCTAGAAATTACTTCCCCTTCAAACACTACATCTTCAGCAGGAACTCTTCCAATTAATCTCTCAGATAACTTTTCAATTACTTGACCATCTGAAACTAGTTCTGCTACTTCAATTCCTTCATGAGTTGCACAATCAATTGAGTTTACAATAACTTCGTGAGATATATCAACTAATCTTCTTGTTAAGTATCCTGAATCGGCAGTTCTTAATGCAGTATCTGCTAGTCCTTTTCTTGCTCCATGTGATGACATGAAGAACTCTAAAACTGTTAGTCCTTCTCTGAAGTTGGCTTTGATTGGTACCTCTATAATTCTACCTTGTGTATCGGCCATGTTTCCTCTCATTGCCGCTAACTGTCTCATCTGTGCTATTGATCCTCTGGCTCCAGAGTTCGCCATCATGTAAACTGGATTGAATTGATCTAGTCCACTCATCATTGCATCAGTAACTTTTGTTGTTGTATCTGCCCAAAGAGCAACTGTTTTTCTATATCTTTCTTCGTTTATGATTTTTCCAGCTTTATAATCAGCTTCAATATCAGCAACTTTTTTGTCTGCTTCTTCTAAAATTGATTTTTTAGTTATTGGAATTTCTAAATCTTCAATACCAACTGAAATTCCTGCAAATGTTGCATAGTGATATCCGAAGTTTTTTATTTCATTTATTAATTCTGCAGTTTTTGTAAACCCGTGCATCTCATATAATTTTCCAATAAGTTTTTTTAATTGAGATTTTCCGAATGTAACATCATATTGCTTATTTTCTTCAGGTAACATTTCATTAAACATTATTCTTCCTGGAGTTGTTTTTACCATTTCACCATTTATTCTAACATTTACAACTGCATGAGTATCTAAGATATCTCTGTCGTAAGCTGTTAAAACTTGCTCTTTATTAGAGAATGCTTTTCCTTCTCCTTTTGCTCCTGGTTTATCTTTTGTCATATAGAAACATCCCATAACCATATCCTGTGAAGGTACAGCTATTGGCTCTCCATTTGATGGAGAAATGATATTGTTTGGAGCAAGCATTAGAAGTTTAGCTTCCATTATAGCTTCTGGTGATAACATTAAGTGAACTGCCATTTGGTCTCCATCGAAATCGGCATTGAATGCTGAACATACTAATGGATGAAGTCTTATAGCTTTTCCTTCTATTAAAACAGGCTCGAACGCTTGAATTGATAATCTATGTAAAGTAGGTGCTCTATTTAATAAAACAGGGTGATCCTGAATTACATCTTCTATTACATCCCATACTTTGTCATCTGCATCTTCAACTAATTTTTTAGCTGTTTTAATATTTGTTGCTAACTCTCTTTTTACTAACTCTCTCATTATAAAAGGCTTGTAAAGTTCAAGAGCCATTTTCTTTGGTATTCCACATTGATGCATTTTTAAAGAAGGTCCTACAACAATAACTGATCTTGCAGAGTAATCTACTCTTTTTCCAAGAAGGTTTTGTCTAAATCTACCTTGTTTACCTTTTAACATATCAGATAAAGATTTTAACTCTCTGTTATTTTGTGCAACAACTGGTTTTCCTCTTCTTCCGTTATCAATTAGAGCGTCAACTGCTTCTTGAAGCATTCTTTTCTCATTTTTAACTACAATTTCTGGAGCTTTTATTTCTAAAAGTCTTTTCAATCTGTTGTTTCTATTGATAACTCTTCTGTATAAATCATTTAAGTCAGAAGTAGCAAATCTTCCACCATCTAATTGAACCATCGGTCTTAAATCAGCTGGAATAACTGGTACATTTTTTAATATCATCCACTGTGGTAAGTTACCAGATGCTAGAAAATCTCTAGTTATTTTTAATCTTTTTACTAACTTCTTTCTTTTTTGAGCTGAATTTACATCTTCAAGTTCTTTTTCTAATTCTGATCTTAAGCTTTCTAAATTTATCATTTCTAATAATTTTAAAATAGCTTCAGCTCCCATTTTAGCTTCAAACTGTCTTCCGTACATTTGCTTATAAAGTTTGTATTCTTTTTCAGTTATTATTTTTCCAATTTTTAAAGTTGGTTCTTCACTAACTGTTACTATATATCTAGCGAAATATAAAACTGATTCTAATTCTTTTGGAGAAATTCCTAAAATAAGAGACATCTTATTTGGTGTTCCTTTAGAATACCAAATATGAGCTACTGGGGCAGCTAATGCTATATGCCCCATTCTTTCTCTTCTTACTTTAGATTTAGTTACTTCAACTCCACACTTCTCACAAACTAATCCTTTATATCTCATTCTTTTATATTTTCCACAAGAACATTCCCAATCTTTCGATGGTCCAAATATTCTTTCACAGAATAATCCATCCATTTCTGGATTTAATGTTCTGTAGTTTATTGTTTCTGGTTTCGTAACTTCTCCGTACGACCAATCTTCTATCTTCTCTGGAGAAGCTAGTTTAATTCTAATCTTCTCAAAACTTTTAATTC
>JBOFYP010000127.1:0-1666 GCA_051654725.1 Cetobacterium sp. | reverse complement strand
AATTTAATCTCTTTTCCAATTTCAATAAGTTCATTCCAAGTTATATTTTGAAGTTTTTCTTCTGAAATTCCAGCTTCTTTTAAGTAATCTTTTCTGTAAAATAAACCAGTAACCCCACTATCAAAAGGTATTCCATAAGATTTATTTTGAACAGTCATAGGTGCAACTTTATATTTGGCAAATTCTTCGTAATTTATAACTTCATTTAAAGGCATAAAAGAATCAGGATAAGACGATAAAAATTTTTGTGCTGCCGTATCCTCTATAAGAATTATATCAGGTAATGTATTTATTGCATTAGCTGATAAACTTGTATGCATTTTTTGCTCTATATCCTCTCTTGCATAATCAATAACATTTATTTTAACATCTAAATTATTGTTCATATACTTATTTGCTGCTTTTTCAATAATTGGTATATTGAAATTTTTATCCCATGCCCAAACTGTTAAATTTTTATTTTCATTTTTAATTTCTTCTTTTCCACAAGACATCAAAGCTATACTTGTAAAAAAAATAGTTAATAATTTAATTTTCATAAAAAACCTCCTAATTATATTTAAAACATTCTAAAAAACAACTTTTAATTTAATTATAATACATTAAATTTTAAAAATCAAATTTAATAATTGTAAGAAAATAAAAAAAATTATAAAAAAAGCTTGCATTTTTATAAAATTTGAACTATAATTCAACTATAGGTATAAAAGTTCATATTTTCCCCTAGACAATATAACTATTACAGGTAAATCCTATGCTTTAAAAACTACTAGACCCCCCTCTAGTAGTTTTTTTTTATAAAAATTTAATTAAAAAATTAAAAAAAAGCTTGCATTTTTATGATTTTTGACTTATGATTCAAGTACGGTTTTTTTAATAATATTTTATAGTTTGTAATTAATATAGGAGAAATAAAATGATGGAATTTAGAAATATGAATGATGTAAAATTTATAAAAGTGGTTTTTGATGAGTACGAGAAATCTTTTTTACTTGAAAGCAAACTGACAGCAAAAGGTATCAAAACTAAAGTTGCTAAAAGTCTGCTGAATGAATCAATATTAAAAACACCTAAGGATATTATAGTTATTCCAGCTGATGAAGCTAAAGATAAATGTACAGTTGGAGAAGAGGTTAGAGTTAATAGCTATACAAGTATTGGGATTCATGTGAAATGGGATTTACACAAAAATATAAAACCAGTTGTAAAAACTCAAGAGATATTTTTAATTTTAAATCATTTTGATGCTTTCCATAATAATTACGAAATTTATTTTAAATCATTTGGAGTAATCCAATTTATAAATCATAGATTAAATTTAAATGTTGAATTTAAAAATAGTGAAGAACTTTACGATTTCTTAAAGAAACATTTCAATATTGTGGGAATTGATAGAAACGTAATTAAATTTATTTAATTTTTTTTAAAATAAATTTAATTTCAAACTTTTTTGATACTAATTTCCGTCTAAAAATTATAATAATAGTTAGACAGGTTAGAAAAATTTAAAAAGTTACAAAGCCTAAGTTTAAAAAAAGCCATCACACAGATTAAAGTTGTTTGAATTAAAATTGTTTGAGTATTGTAAGTTATTTAACCTTTTATGAAATTTCTAGTATCAAAAATAAATTAAAGGAGTTATTTAAAGTATTTTAACAGATGTATT
>JBOFYP010000126.1:0-4332 GCA_051654725.1 Cetobacterium sp. | reverse complement strand
TTTGAAGTTGATTACATTCTAACTATTGATGACTTACATGACTTTGATTTAGATATCCCTCTTATTAAAATAAGCCGTGAATATTTCTTAAATAACACTTTTGAACTTTCAGGATTAAATTCGATTTTAAAATAATTTTCAAAATAAAGAAGAGGCAGAATTAAAGTTCTGCCTCTTCTTCTTATAATTTAAATTAGTATCTGTATCCTATTCCTGCTCCGATACTCAAACCTCTTCTGCTGTTATCTCCATTTACATCCTCTCTGATACCTTCATCCTCTGAAACTTTAAATGAATACTTTGTATTAAAGTTGAAAAGTATTCCTTTTTCGTTCTCGAATTCATATCCAGCTCCAACAGAGTATCTGTTTTTAACTTTATTCGGTACTAATAGATCAAAGTGCTCTCCACCTTTCATATTAGCAACTAAGTATTTATCCTCTCCACCTTTGAATATTCTAGTGTAGTCCGCTCCTAATTTTAATGCACTCTTTCCACCAGTGTGTAAAAACTCCTTTTTGAAGTCTAAACCAACACTTCCTTCAAATACATTGAAACTCTTAGAACCAACTTCCATAGCCAATGGTTTATCATCTTCATTCACTGAATCTTGACTTACATTTGTATAAGACAGTTTTACCTTTGGAACTAAGTAGTAGTCATTTCCTAAAGAGTAATTATATTTTCCACTTAAATATATATTTAACCCTTTATCATCATAGCTATCATCAAATGAGAAGCTTTGGATACTATTACTAGCAATTCTTTTTGAATCATAGTTTGTGAATTGATAACCCACTCCTCCTAGAATTCTTAAAT
This sequence comes from Cetobacterium sp., assembly GCA_051654725.1. Taxonomy (GTDB): domain Bacteria; phylum Fusobacteriota; class Fusobacteriia; order Fusobacteriales; family Fusobacteriaceae; genus Cetobacterium_A. Next base: position 3,513 of record JBOFYP010000126.1, on the reverse strand, counting down.
TCTCTATATCTTTCTTGAAATAAGTTCCAATATAGAATGCATCTCCATCTAAGCTTGAACCATTTGATATATCACTCTTATTATTACTTCCACCTAGAATACCTCCTAAAGATAGAGAGCTATCTAAGCCATACTCTGCTAAAGCATATGCTCCAGTAACTTTATTTTCTACATCCACCTCAGTTAATTTGAACTGATGGAAGTTTTTAGTTTCATAGCTATTATCTAAATCAGTATTCTCATGTAGTAATCCTCCATAAACCATCCATTTTTTATCTCTAGCTTTAAATGGATTATCTATAAGTGTATCTGCATATAGATTCATAGATTGTCTTGATAACTCATTTGAATATGAGTAAGGTGAATTAGTATATATCTCATTTAATAGATGTAAAAGATTATCAAAAGCAAACTCTCCAGAAGTTACTGTTGGATTAAGTGCATCTATATTATATCCATTTGCAATCAAACTTCTGTACACTCTATTTAACTGGTTATAATTTATAACATCAGCTGGCTCGGGGTTTGGTTCTGGCTCGGGTTCTGGGTTTGGCTCGGGTTCTGGGTTCGGCTCGGGTTCTGGCTCGGGAATTACTATTAAATCTGGATTTACAGTTACAACAATATCACCCGTTAAAGCTCCACCATCTTTTGTTGCTGTATCAGTTTTAACTGTTGCACTATGAATTATTGAATCTGTTCTTAAATAAAGGTTCTCTTTATTAGGATCCAATGTTGTAGTTCCTGCTCCAGCTACTCTCGCTACCTCATTAGAACTCATAGCGATAACTCCACCAGTTCCAAGTCCATTTGTAATTATATTTAATGTTCCACCAGTAAGAGGTGCTCCATCTCCTTTATACTCGTCTATAGAAGACCCTGGAGTATGAACCTCTGTTGTAATAGTTTTATCCCCTTCAGTGTAAAGAGCATGACCAATAACTCTTCCAGCTGAATCTTTCAATGTTGGGTCTATTCTTAAATTTAAACTACTTCCAGCTCCTATAGCTATTGTTGTATCTCCAACAATTTTAGCTGTTTCATAAAGAGTAACGGCACCTTTTACATCTATATTTTCGAATCCAGAAACAGTGTTATAAATTGCTAAACCTCTATAATCACCATAATCAACAGTACCATCAACGTTTCCATCATGGTTATTTAAAAGACTTTCTGAATCAAATGTTCCATCTCCTAAAGCTAACTTATCAACTCCCTCTCCTCCAAATAGATCTCCATTTACCTGAGTCGAATTTGAAATAGCTAAGTTATCATCTCCAGCTCCTAAATCTATATTACCATTTACAATAGAGTTATCACCTAAAATGTTTATAGTGTTATTTCCACCGTCACCTTTTATAACTGCAACATCATTTTTAAGTCCACCACCATTGAATATAACATCAGTTCCTGTAAATGTTTTATCTCCATTCAGATAAACTGCAGAATTATATCCATTTATGATTGAACTAGTTAAAGTTGTATCAGCATCAACATTTAGAGCTCCAGTAACGGCACTCGCTCCATTTACTATTAAGTTACTATTTTGAGTTAAAGCTGAAGAGTTTAAAACTGACTCTACTCCAGATATCGCTCCATTTACCACAGTTTTACCATCTGCCAATCCAGCAGTTCCATCTACAATTCCAGTTACTGCTCCAGTTGCATCCACTGTTACTAGTAACCCTTGATTATTAATAATCCCATCTGAATCTAATGTTCCTGCTATAACTCCATAGTTATTCGTTTCAGTTCTATCACCAAATATACCTTTATTACTACCTTTTATAACACCGAAGTTCTCTATCTTATTTTGATTATATTCTGCTAATACTATTCCATTTCCATTTGGACTTGAAAAAACAATATCTCTGAAGCCAGGTTCAGGTTCAGGAATAACCATATTAATCTCTGTTGAATATCCAGATATAACTCCCTCATTTTTTATCTCATCTATAGTTATATTTCCATATCCAACTAATCCGTTTCCTGCTAAGAAACCATTTGAATAGCTTAAATCAGAAATACTTTTTCCTGATATCATTCCACTATTATTTATTAATGCTATCTTCTGCTCAGATAACTCTTCGTAAATTTCAGAAACTGGACCCATTTGAGAACCTAATATAATTCCATTTCCTACATTATCAAATGATTCCATTCTTTTCTCTTCTGGATTTACATATTTTGTAACATTCTCTCCCTTTATAGCTCCACTGTTTTCTATAGAATCTATATTTAGAGTTCTTCCAGATATTCTCATCCCATTTCCACTACCAGTTTTATAATTATCATTCTCTGATAATGATTCTATTTTTCCAGATACCAATCCTGTGTTAGTAATTTTGGCTATATTTAAATTAGTTATACTCATTCCGTTTCCATTTGAGATTAAATAGTTAAACCCATACTGCCCCTCTAATAACTGTCTTGTTGATTCTACAACTGCATCTCCTTTTATCACTCCAGCATTCTGTATAGTTGTCGGAGTTAACTCTGGAGAATTAGAACCATTATAGATAAATATTCCATTTCCACTGTCATAAGTATAAACGTTTGTTTCATCCTCATCATCTGAATTAGTTATTTTTGATTCTCCTGATATCATTCCTATATTCTCTATTTTTCCAATCTCTAATGAATTTGGTGATGCTAATATTCCATTTCCATTTGAGAAAGACCGATCTTCATTTTCTGCTACTCCTTTTATAATTCCAATATTATTAATACCGTCTATTTTAACTATAACAGAATCTTCATCTATTATTGGTCCGTCTAATGTCTTTATTCTTAATTGTTGTCCTAAATTAATTCCATTTCCACTCTGACCAAATCCACTAAAACTTCCATCCTCATTCTCTTTGAATTTAGAACTTCCAGATATTGTACCACTATTGCTGATTTTTAAACCTTCTACACTTACGTTAGAATTAATTCCATTTCCTGCTACTATTGACTCCTCTGTTACAGGCCCTATAAATTTTACATCAACTATTCCATCATTCGTTATTGATGTTGTTGTTGAAGTAATCTCTTGCATAGATGTTTGTACACTGTTCTGATTAATTACTATCGTTTCCCCAAAAGCGAATGTTCCTGTAATTAAAAAACAAACTATTGAACTTAAACTTAAAGACACTTTGTTCTTTAGATTTCTTTTCAATAGTTTTTCTACATTCTGAAGTCCTTTTCTCAAATAAATCACTCCCTGTTTTTTATTTTTTTTAAAGTTCTTATGATTATGTAACACAAATATCTATACTGAGATTTTTATAAAAACCCTTTTCTTTATTTAAAATACTTTTAAAATAATTACAACAAAAAGAGCTAGAAGTTAGACCCTAGCTCTTTTTCGTATCTATATGAATGGATTCAGCTTTTTTATTGTTTTAAAAACTATATTTCCACTATTTTTTTTCTGAATTCTTTTTCTCTCTTTTTCTCCATCTAGATATTTTTCTATCAAAATTAGTACATTTTCTTTTTTTACTTTTTTTATTACAGCATTGAAGT
>JBOFYP010000125.1:0-2068 GCA_051654725.1 Cetobacterium sp. | reverse complement strand
ACTCGTCTTTTTCGTGTATAATAGGGAAAATTATAATTAAAAGGGTGGATATTATGAAAAGAAAAATTTTAATAATAGAGGATGAGGAAAATTTAGCTAATATTATCAGAAAAAATTTAGAACGAGAAAATTTTGAGGTAAAAATAGTTTTGAGAGGGGATTGTGCAATAGATGAGTTTTACTCTTTTTCACCATCACTCGTGTTACTTGATATAAATCTACCTTATAAAAGTGGTTGGGAGATTTGCCGTGAGATTCGTCAATACTCAAAGACACCAATAATAATTATGACTGCTAGAGATGCTGAGATAGACGAAATCCATGGGTTAGAGCTTGGAGCTGACGATTATATAGTAAAGCCTGTAAATACGAAAATAATAGCGATTAAAGTGAAGAAACTATTGAAGATGGAAAAGGATGAATTTTTTCAAATTAAAGATTTAACATTTGATTACAATACATTCAAAGTTATGATTGATTCTGAAGAGATTATTTTAAGCAAAAGAGAGGCGTTATTATTAGAATATTTTTTTAAGAATAAAAACGCTATTTTAAAAAGAGAAACTCTTTTAAATGAGGTTTGGGGCTATGAGTTTTCAGGAGAAGAACGGGCTGTTGATACTCTTGTGACTCGTCTTAGAAAAAAATTAGGAAGCTATGGAGAATATATTGAATCTGTGAGAGGAGTTGGCTATGTTTTCAAAGAAAATTAAACTGAATCTGTTCACTAAAATTTTTGGATTTTCAATATTTATTGTACTATCAACTCTGTTCATTAACTATATTTTCAATGCTCTTTTTCTTCAAGATTTCTACATATACAGAAAAAAAGAGCTTATGTCAAAAGTAATGATATCAGCTAAACAAATTTATGAAACAAAATCAAATGATGAGTTTGAAGACTATATCTATGATACGAAAGAATCAACAGGCATAATTATAGAGGTTAAATCAACTAAAAAATCTAAGATGAACCATATGATGCGTAGAGAGATGAATTTAATAAATCCTAAATATAACAAATTTGCAACTCAAAAAATTGCAGGAAATGATGTTAAAATTTTATATTATGCTCAAAAAGTAGATAACGACAGAGCAATTTTTGTTAGAACTTCCTTGTCCGTTATAGAATCTCATAGCCAGGAGAGCAATATATTCAATATAGTTACAGCTCTTGTAGCTTCTCTTATTTCACTCGTTGGAGGAATAATTTTTTCAAGAAGAATAACAAAAGATATCGGCTATTTAAAAGAGAAAGCTGATAAAATTTCAAAACTCGAATTCCCAGAAAATATAAGCATAGATAGAGATGATGAGATTGGAGATTTGAGTAGAAATTTAGAAAAGATGTCAAATGAGTTAGCCTCTTCAATTCAAAATTTAAAATCTTTTGTATCGAATGCATCCCATGAATTAAGAACTCCAATTGCTGTTATATCTAGCCATGCTTCTGCTCTTTTAGAGATAGAGGAGTTAGATTCTAATGAGAAGAGAAAATATCATGAAATAATCCTAAAAGTTTCAAACGAGATGAAAGAGTTGACAGAAAATCTACTCACGCTTTCAAAGTTAGATAGTAGCTTTATTAAAATCAAAAATGAAGAGCTCAATTTAAAAGAAATGATAGATGATTCTTTAGAAAAGTATGATATAATAGAGTTTGAAAAAGATATCTCTGTAAACGTTCATATTCAAAATGAAAAAATTTATGGAGATTCTAGAATTTTGAAATTGGCTTTAAATAATACTATTCAAAATGCTCTAAAATACTCTGAATTCCACGGTGTTGTAAATATTGTTGAAGAGGGTGAGTATTTATTGATAAAAAATAGTTTTAACGGATATATAGATAATAAAAATAATTTGTTACAACCTTTTTGCAGAGGAAAAAATGCAGAAGATTTTAAATGTGAAGGAACTGGACTAGGGTTATCTATAGTTGATAAAGCTTTAAAACTAGGCTCAGTGGATTATGATTTGGTTATAGATAAAAATATTTTTATAGTAAGATTGAAGATTTTTACAGAAAAGGGAGATGGTGTTCTTGTTCAAAGTTAATGCTGAAAAA
>JBOFYP010000124.1:0-15308 GCA_051654725.1 Cetobacterium sp. | reverse complement strand
AAACTATTTAAGAGTAAAAACGTTGGTTGCAACATCTGGTGTGAATGAATTAGTAAAAGTAGATATTTCAAACTTAGAAAAGGAGTTACTAATTGCAAATGAAAAGGGAAAATGGACTAAATAGACAAAGAAAAAATTTAGGTGGGCTTATATTAGCTCTTTTGGTTATAGGGTTGCTTGGAGTATTTTTAGGATATAATCTAAATAGAGGTAATCAAAATTTAGAAGATTGGGATAGGTATGCTGTTATTGGTAAAAATAATATTATTGTAGTTTATGAAGATAAATTAGCAGTAAAAATACCTTATGATGTTCAAATTGATAAAGATAGAACAATAAAAGATTTAGTAAATTCTAAAAATTACAAAATGGTTATAGAATCTATTAATAATTTTTTACCTGAAAAAGTTGAAAACTATAAAGTTGTTAAATACAGTGAAGTATCTTTAAATGTAAAGAATGCTAGAAATATACCTGAAATGGTTATAGACGATAAAAAATATATTTTAACATCTGGAACAGAATCTTTATTTGCAGATTTATATGGTGGAAATTTAAAAAGTTCAGCTAACTTAGTTGTTGATATATTGAATGCTAATGGAGTTGGAGGTTATGCTAGAAAAACAGGTGAAAATCTTAAAAATAAATTAGCATTAACTTATACAGCAGCTAATTATGAAAAAAATACAGAGTATAGTTTAATTACAATAAATGAAATTAGCAAAGAGAATATAGAAAATGTATTGTTAAATGTTAATGAAAAATATTTCAAAATAAAAGAAGATTCAGGAATGCCTACTTTAGCTAGTGTTGTTTTAGTATTAGGAAAAGAAAAAGAGATTAGCTTTAAAATTGATGTTAAAGGAACTTCAGCATCAGCTAAAGCAGCATTTAAAGAGTTAGAAAATTATGGTTATAAAAATCTATCTTTTAAAGAGGAATCTAAAACTACTGGGAAATCAGTAATTGAATATAATAAAGAAGATTACTATACAGCATTAAAAATTGCAAAAAAATTAAATGTTATTAATATGTTAGAAAATAATAGTTTGGATAATAAGATAAATATTTTAATAGACTAAAATTTATAAGGAGTAGAAATGCTAAATTTTATCTCAATTTTATTGATTTTTATATTGGATAATTTTCCTCAAACAACATCAAAAGGTTTTTTAATAATGCCTTATTTGGCTTATTTGTCTTATAAAAAAGATAAAAAAATAGCATTTTTATTTCCAATACTAGCATTTATATTAGCTCTTCATTCTGGAGAGCCATCTTTATCTTTCTTATTCATAGGTTTAAATACGGTGTTCTATTATCTATATTTTACAAACTTTGATTATAATATTGGAAATGTTTATTTACTTTCTCTTTTACAAATCATAGCTTGGAAATTCTATGTAAATATTCCACTTATTCCAATAGATATAATGATTAATTCAATTTTTTATTTTGTAATAAATCTATTATACATGAGGAGAGCAACTAAGTGAAAAAAGATCTAGGGATAAGGTTAGGTAAAAGTTTTGAATTTAGAGGTGAAATTTATAAAGTATTTATATTTTTTATCTTTATTTTATTAGGTTTAAGAATGGCATATTTACAAATTATAAAAAAAGATAAATATAACTATTTGGCTCAAAAGAATAGAGTTAAGTTAAGAAAAATAGATGCTGAAAGAGGAAATATATATGACTCAACGGGTGAACTTGTTGTAACAAATACTTTAGGATATAGGTTAGTATATTTAAATCAAAGAAAAGTAACAGAAGAACAGCTAAAAAGCATGAGTGAAGCAACAGGATATCCCAATGACTACTTACAAAAAAGAGTAAAGTATGGAGAAATTGTACCCTATACAAAAGAAAATATATTAATAGAAGATTTAGATTTACAATTAGCTCATAAATTAATGGAGAAAATAGGGGATTACCCATATTTAGAAGTTCAAAGTTATTCAAAAAGAAAATATATACACGATTCTTTAGCATCACATACTATAGGATATGTGAAAAAAATTACAGAAAAAGAGTACGAAACATTAAAAACAGAAGGCTATTCTCCAAGAGATATAGTCGGGAAAACAGGAATTGAAAAAGTTTATGATATACACATGAAGGGGAAACCTGGATATGATTATATAGAGGTTAATGCTTTAAATAAAGCTCAAAAAATTGAAAAAAGTAAAGAAGCAAATCCAGGCTTTAATTTACATTTATCAATAGATATGAGATTACAAGAACATATGGAAAAAATATTTGAAGAAGAAAAATTGTCAGGAGCTTTGATTGCATTAGATGCTCAAACAGGAAAAGTATTAACAATGGTAAGCTATCCAACATATTCTTTAACAACATTTAGTTCTAAAATCTCTCAAGAGGAATGGACTAAAATAACAAATGATCCGAGAAAAATTTTAACAAATAAAACTATTTCAGGTGAATATCCTCCAGGATCAGTATTTAAGCCATTTTCAGCTTTTGCATTTTTTAATAGTGGACTAGATCCTAAAACTAAAATTTTTGATAATGGAGTTTATAGTATTGGAAAATGGAGCTGGAGAGCTTGGAAAAAAGGTGGTCATGGAACAGTTGATTTTGAAAAATCACTTATAGAATCAGTAAATCCATATTATTATAGATTTGCTGATCAATACGGATTAGAACCAATAGTTGAATCTGCAGGAAGTTTTGGATATGGAAAACTTTCTAAAATAGATGTATTTGGAGAAAGAGCGGGGGTTTTACCAGATGAAAAATGGAAAAGAAAAAGATTTAAACAATCGTGGTTTAAGGGAGACACAATAATACTATCAATAGGACAAGGTTATTTATTAGCAACTCCTATGCAAGTTGCAGTGTCATATATGGGTCTAGCAAACAGAGGAAAAGCTTATGTACCTCATGTTGTAGATTATATGGAAAATGGGAAAGAAAGAATAGATATAAAACCAGAAGTTTTATATGAAACAAATTATCCTAGTTGGTATTATGATGCCTTGAATAAAGCTTTGGTAAATACTGTAGAAAAAAATAATGGAACAACAAAAGCTTTAAGAACAAAAGGATTAGTTGTAGGAGCAAAAAGTGGATCATCTCAAAATTCAAGATTTGATGAAACTCATGCTCTTGTAGCAGGTTATTTTCCAGCAGATAAACAACCTAAAATTGTTTTTACAGTTCTTTTAGAAGGAGCTGGTGGGGGAGGAAGTGTCGCTGGAAGAATTGCTAAAAAATTTGTAGATGAATATTTGAAATATTACAGTGAGGAGATAAAATAAAATGAATTTAGAAAATGTTGCTGAAAAGGAGAAAGAAGTAGAAAAAAAGAAGCCAAAACGTAAAAAATATTACAATAAAACTAAGCAGGACGTAAAGTCTGCAACAGTTGAAGTTGGAAAAGAAGAAATAGAAAAAGTAGATGTAATTCAAGAAATAAAGCCATCAGTACCTAAAAAAAAGCCAGCTAAAAAAATTGAATCTCAAGAAGAAGAGAAAAAAGTAGCTGTAAAAATTGAAAAAGAGGAAAAGATGTATGTTATTCCTTTAGGGGGACTAGACGAAGTAGGAAAAAATATGACTTTAGTTCAATATAGAGATGAAATAATAATAATAGACTCAGGAGTAACTTTTCCAGATGATGGCCTATTAGGAATAGATTTAGTAATTCCTGATTTTAGTTATATTGAAAGTAATAGAGATAAGATAAAAGGACTTTTCATAACACATGGTCATGAAGATCATATAGGATCAGTACCTTATTTATATCAAAAAATAGATAAAAAAATTCCTGTACATGGTGGAAAGTTAACACTTGCACTTATAAAATCAAAGTTTGAAAGTGGAGAGGTATCAAAGATTCTCCCTAAAATGAGAGAAGTTAAAGGAAGAGATAAAATCAAAGTTGGAAAATATTTTGAAGTTGAGTTTGTTGGAGTAACTCACTCAATAGCTGATGCATATGCTGTAGTTGTTACAACACCTGCAGGAAGAGTAATGTATACAGGAGATTTTAAAATAGATTTGACTCCAGTAGATGGAGATGGAGTAGATTTCCTAAGACTTGCACAAATAGGTGAAGAAGGAGTAGATTTATTACTTTCAGATTCTACAAATTCAGAAATAGATGGATTTACACCTTCAGAAAGAAGTGTTGGTGAAGCTTTTAAAGTAGAATTTGCGAAAGCAAAAGGAAGAATAATAATAGCGGCATTTGCATCTCATGTGCATAGATTACAACAAGTTGTAAATATAGCAAATGAACATGGAAGAAAAATAGCCATAGATGGAAGAAGTTTAATAAGAATATTTGATATTGCTTCAAATTTAGGATATTTAAAATTACCAGAAAATATAATGGTTAATTTAGCAGATGTAGATAAAATGAAAGATAATAAAGTTGTTATTTTATGTACAGGAACACAAGGAGAACCAATGGCTGCTCTTTCTAGAATAGCTAAAAATATGCATAAGCATACTAAAGTTAAAGAGGGAGATACAGTAATAATATCAGCTACTCCAATTCCAGGAAATGAAAAAGCTGTATCAAATAATATAAATAATCTTTTAAAATATGACGCTGAAGTTGTATTTAAAAAGGTAGCAGGAATTCATGTTTCAGGACATGCAAGTAAAGAAGAACAAAGATTAATGTTGAATCTAATTAAGCCAAAACATTTTATGCCAGTTCATGGAGAATTTAAAATGTTAAAAGCACATAAAGAAACAGCTATAGAAACAGGAGTTCCTAAAGGAAATGTTGTAATAGCTACAAATGGAAGTAAAGTTGAAGTTACTAAATCGAGTGCAAAAATCAAAGGAAAAGTAAATGCAGGAGCAACTTTGGTTGATGGATTAGGCGTTGGTGATATTGGACATATTGTTTTAAAAGATAGACAGCAATTATCTCAAGATGGAGTAGTAATAGTTGTATTTACTTTAGATAAAGAAACTGGAAAAGTGTTAAGTGGTCCAGATATAGTTACAAGAGGATTTGTTTACTCAAGAGATTCAGATCAAATTCTAAATGAAGCAAATGATCAGATTAAAGTAAAATTAAAAGAGTTTGAAGTTGCTGGAACAAAAGATTGGGCAGTAATAAAAAATAGTGTAAGAGATTTAGCTGGAAAGTTCTTCTATAATAAGATAAAAAGAACACCAGTAATTTTACCAATAATTATGGATGTATAAAAAATTTATATAAAAAATAAAAGATTAAGAGGAGATAAAATGAATTTAACAAGTAAAAAGAGAGCATTTTTAAGAAAGAAAGCTCACAAATTAGATCCAATATTCAGAATAGGAAAAGAAGGGTTTTCTGAGTCTTTAACACAAGGTGTTTTAGAAGCGTTAACTCCTAGAGAATTAATAAAAGTAAAAATTCTTCAAAATTCTGAAGTAGATAAAAATGAAGTAGCTTATCAAATAGCTGATGCTATTGAAGCAGAAGTTGTTGGAATAATAGGAAGAACTATAATTTTCTATAAAGAAAATCAAGATAAACCAACAATATCATTAGAATTAAAGCTAGTTAAATAAAATACTAAGAGAGTGGGTAAAACTATGAAAACAGGAATAATTTTAGGTAACAGAATTCTAGACGTAGTGTTTGTAGCTTGGTTTATAGCACAGTTTTATAAAGTTGTAACTACAGTATTTATTGATAAAAAATTAAATATGAAAAGAATTTTAGAAACTGGAGGAATGCCAAGTTCCCACTCTTCAACTATGGCATCACTTAGTACAACAGTGGCTTTAGCTCATGGAACACAAAGTACAATATTTGCTATTTCATTTGTTTTAGCAGGAGTAGTTATGTATGATGCAGCTGGAATTAGAAGAGCAGCTGGAAAACACGCAGGACTTTTAAATACTTTACTAGATAGATTTGCAGCAAAAGTTGGAGAGAGATTGCATGATGAAAAACTAAAAGAACTTTTAGGACATAGTCCATTAGAAGTTTTAGTGGGGGCTATATTGGGAGTGGTTGTAGCCTTTTTATTTAAAGGTTATATTCAAGCTTAAGGATGGAAAAGATGAAGTTAGATAAAATGTATATAGAAACATTAAAAAAAGAAAGTCAAGAGATACGAGATACATTAATTGAAATAACTAGTAAAAATGGTGGACATTTAGCACCAAATTTAGGTGTAGTAGAATTAACTCAATCAATTGTTGAAGTTTTTGATTTGCCAAATGATAAATTATTGTTTGATGTAGGGCATCAATCATATGTTTATAAATTATTAACTGGAAGAAAAGATAAGTTTAAAACATTAAGAATGAGAAAAGGAATAGGACCTTTTTCTGATCCCAGAGAAAGTGAATATGATTTCTTTATAGCTGGTCATGCAGGGAGTGCTTTATCAGCAGGAGCTGGAATTGCAAAGGCGAATCCAGAAAATAAAGTAGTAGTAGTAATAGGAGACGCTTCTATTGCTAATGGTCATTCTTTAGAAGCTTTAAATAATATAGGAGATAACATAAAAAATTTAATAGTAATATTAAATGACAATGAAATGTCTATAGGAAAAAATGTAGGTTCTTTATGTAATTTTTTTGGAAAATTAATGGTAAGTAACGCTTATATGAATATAAGAAAAGATGTAAAGAGTATTATAAGTAAAGGAAAAGTTGGAGTTCGTGTCAAAGGTGTTTTAGAAAGAATAGAGTACTCAATAAAACAGTTTTTTCTTCCTTCTAGTATTTCTGAAGTTTTAGGATATCAATTCTTAGGTGTTATAGATGGACATAATTTAGAAGAGTTAATAAAAAATTTAAAAATAGCTAAAGAGATGGAAGGTCCTATATTTATTCATGTTAAAACAGAAAAAGGAAAAGGATATCATTTAGCTGAAGAGAACAAAGAAAAATTTCATGGAATATCTCCATTCAATCCAGAAACAGGAGAAGTAGAATCTGGAGGCAAAACTTATTCTAATATTTTCGGAGAAAAATTAGTAGAATTAGCAAAAGAAGATAAAGATATATATGTAATATCGGCAGCTATGGTAAAAGGAACTGGATTAGGAGAATTTCAAAATAAGTATGAAGATAGATGTATAGACGTAGGAATAGCAGAGGGACATGCTGTTACGTTTTCAGCAGGATTAGCAATATCTGGAAAAAAACCTTATATAGCTATTTATTCAACATTTTTCCAAAGATCATTTGATCAACTTATACATGATGTAGGGCTTCAAAATTTACCTGTAAAATTTATTGTAGATAGAGCAGGAATTGTAGGAGAAGACGGAAAAACACACCAAGGAATACATGATATTAACATGTTTTTAACTATGCCAAACTACAGAGTTTTAGCACCTACAACAGGAAAAGAACTTGAAAAAATTATAGAGTTATCTAAAGATTTTAAAGAGGGACCATTAGCAATAAGATTTCCAAGAGGAAATGCATTTGAATTAGAATCAAATTTAGATTTAAACTTTGAAATAGGGGTATGGCAAGAGATAATAAAGGGAAAAAACAACCTTTACTTGGCAACGGGTTCTATGTTGAAAGAACTTATGAATATAGAAAAAAATCTTACAGAAAAAGGATTAGGAGGAACTATTGTAAGTTGTTCATCTATAAGACCTTTGGACGAAAAATTTATTATAAATGAGTTTTCAAAATATAAAAATATATTCACTTTTGAAGATGGTTATGTAAGAGGTGGATTTGGTAATGAAATATTAAATTTCTTAAATGAGAAAAAAATAGAAATTAATATAAATATAATAGCATTAAATAATATTGCAATACCTCACGGTGCAAGAAATGTGTTATTAGAAGAGTATGGATTAAGAGGTAAAAAACTAATAGAGAGAATTGAGGATAGCATTAATGGCGAAAAATAGTAATGCACTAAAGTTTATAAAACTTTTATTAAACCACGAAATGGTTTTAGATTTAGATCATCATGAAGATCAAGGGGTTAAAGTAACAACTCATACATATGATGTTTTGAAAATATCTTTTGAAGAGATAAAAAGAGATTTTAGAGATTTAAGAGAAGCTAGAGAAAAGGTTGAATTCTTTTCAATAGTAGTGGGTGTAATAATACATGATTTGAGCAAGGGAAGCATCAGAAAAGCTGATGAAAAACTTTCGCATTCTCAAATGATGATAAAAAAACCAGAATATATAATAAAAGAAGCTGAAAGAGTTTTATCTGAAATAGAAGAGGTATTGAATTTAAAAATTGGAGATAAAATAAGAAAAAATATAACTCATATAGTGATATCACATCATGGAAAATGGGGTAAAATACAGCCAAATACAAAAGAAGCTCATATAGTTCATAGAGCAGATATGTATTCAGCTAAGTATCATAGAATTAATCCAATTGGAGCAGATAAAATTTTAAGATTAATGAGTGAAGGGATGAATATAGATGATGTAGCTAAAAAGTTTAATTGTACAACTGGAGTTATAAAAGATCGTCTAAAAAGAGCTAAACATGAGTTGAGATTAAAAAATACAAAGCAACTTTTAGGTTACTATAAAAGTAAGAAAAAAATACCTATTGGTGATGATTTCTTCACAAAAAGAGTCAGAGAAACTGAAAAATTAATTAGATCAGTTGACAGATTAGGATTTGAAAATCTTATTTTAGAAAATCCTTTATTAAATTATTTAGAGGATGAAAAGATTTTTGAGAAGGAAGTGTAATAATGAAAGAAAGAATAGATGTTCTACTAGTAGAAAAAGGATTTTATGAAACTAGAGAAAAAGCAAAAAGAGCTATAATGGCTGGATTAGTTATAGTTAATGACAAAAAGATAGACAAGCCAGGAACATCTATAAAGATAGATGATGAACCAGTTATCAGAGTTAAAGGTGATGCTTGTAAGTATGTTAGTCGTGGTGGAATGAAATTAGAAAAAGCAATAGATGTTTTTAAACTAAATTTACAAGATAAAATAGTTCTTGATGTAGGTTCATCGACAGGTGGATTTACAGATTGTTCTTTACAAAATGGAGCAACATTTGTATATGCTGTAGATGTAGGAACAAATCAATTAGATTGGAAACTAAGAAAAGATGAAAGAGTAAAATCATTAGAAAATACTCATATAAAAGATTTAGAACTATCAGACTTAAATAATCAAAAAGTTGATTATATAGTTATGGATGTTTCTTTTATATCAATAACAAAAGTTATTGAGCATTTAATAAAATTCTTTAAAGATGAAACTAAGTTAATGGCTTTAATAAAACCACAGTTTGAAGTAGGGAAAGAAAATATTGAAAAAGGTGGAATAGTAAAAGATAGTAAAAAGCACATAATGGCAATAGAAATGGTTATAGAAGAAGCTAAAAAATCAGGGCTTAGATTAAAGGCTTTAGATTTTTCACCAATAACAGGTACAAAGGGAAATGTTGAGTATATATCAATATTTGAGTTAGGAGAAGAAGATTCTCATATCAACATTGAATCAGTTGTGAAGCTAGGAAAAAACTTGGGGGGAGCCTTATGATCAAACTGTTAAGAAGCACTGGAGTAGCATTACTTTTATCTGGATTTATGCTTGTAAATTCAGTTTCAGCATATTCTGTAGATAATGGATTTATATCAAATATAAAAGAGTTAAAAGAACTTTCAGATATTATGAATATAATAAAAGAAAATCATGTAGGAGCAGAGAAAGAAGCTACAAACACTACATTGATGCAGGGAGCATTGAAGGGTATGATGGAATCTTTAGATGATCCTCACTCTAACTATTTTACAAAAGAAGAGTTAGAAAGTTTTAAAGAGGATATAGAAGGTAAATATGCAGGTGTAGGAATGGTAATTCAAAAAAAATCAGATGAACCATTAATAGTAGTTTCTCCAATAGAAGACACACCAGCTTATTTAGCGGGAATAAGAGCTAAAGATAAGATTATAGCTATAGATGGAGAGAGCACTTATAAACTAACAAGTGAACAAAGTGTTAAAAAGCTAAAAGGTGAGCCTGGAACTTCAGTAAAACTTACAGTTTATAGAGAAGAAGCAAAAGAAACAAAAGAAGTAGAATTAAAAAGATCACTTATTCAACTTAAATATGTTAAAAGTAAAATGTTAAGTAATGATGTAGGGTATTTAAGACTAACTCAATTTGGAGAAGATGTTTATAAAGATCTTAGTAAAGAGTTAGAATCACTTCTAAAAAAAGGAGCAAAAGGAATAGTATTTGATTTAAGAAGTAATCCTGGTGGTTCTTTAGGACAAGCTGTTAAAATATCTTCAATGTTTATACCCGAAGGAAGAATTGTTAGTACAAAAGGTAAAGTTGGAGAGGAAGAAATAGCTTACAGAGAGGGTAAATATTTTGGAGATTTCCCTTTAATTATTTTAATAAACGAAGGAAGTGCATCAGCTTCAGAGATTGTTTCGGGAGCAATAAAAGATTATAAAAGAGGCCTTTTAATAGGTGAAAAAAGTTTTGGAAAAGGAAGTGTTCAGACACTATTACCTTTACCAGATGGAGATGGAATAAAAATAACAATAGCTAAATATTATACTCCTAGTGGAGTTTCTATTCACGGAGTTGGAATTCAACCAGATATTTTAGTAGAAGAAAAAGATGATTTCTTATTCTTTAATGGATTTGTTACAAACATAAACGAAGATGAGACAAAAGAGAATAGAAATGAAATTATAAAAGAAGTAAAAGGTGAAGAAGAAGCAAATAAAATGATGTCTAAAGGTGATATCCAATTGGATAGAGCAATAGAGGAGATGTCAAAGCTTTTACAAAAAAAATAAACATGAAATGAGGTATAAAATGCTTTATATAGTAGCTACACCAATAGGTAATTTAGATGATATAACTTTAAGAGCTATAAAAACATTTCAAGAGGTAGATTTTGTATTTGCAGAAGATACAAGAGTTACAAAAAAGTTATTAAATCATTTAGGAATAGAAAAAGTAGTAAATAGATATGATGAGCATACAAAAATGCATCAGGTCTCTAATATGGTAAATATGCTTGAAAATGGAAACAAAATAGCATTAGTAACGGATGCAGGAACACCATGTATATCAGATCCTGGATTTGAAGTTGTAGATGAAGCTTTAAAGAGAGGAATCAAAGTTATACCTATCCCAGGAGCAAGTGCAATGACAGCAGCAGCTTCAGTTGCAGGAATATCAACAAGAAGATTTTGTTTTGAGGGGTTCTTACCTAAGAAAAAAGGAAGACAAACTCTTTTAAAATCATTAGCTACAGAGGAGAGAGCAATTATAATATTTGAATCTCCACATAGAATAGAAAAAACTTTAAAAGATATAGAAACTTTTATAGGTGTAAGAGAAGTTGTAATAGTTAGAGAGATTACAAAAATATATGAAGAGATATTAAGAGGAACAACTACAGAATTAATGGAAAAACTATCATTAAACCCTATTAAAGGAGAGATAGTTTTATTAATAAAGGGTAATGAAAAATAGAGGTGAGTAAAAAATGTCAATGACAAAAATTAACTGGTATCCAGGACATATGAAAAAAACGAAGGACATAATAAAGGAAAATATGCCTTTGATAGATATTGTTCTTGAAATTGTGGATGCAAGAATTCCTTTATCTAGTAAAAATCCAGATATCGCAGGTTTTGCAAAAAATAAAAAAAGAGTAATAGTTATAAATAAAGCTGATTTAATAACAAAAGAAGAGATTAATTTTTGGAAAAAATTCTTTAAAGAAAATAATTTTGCAGATGAAGTTTTAGAACTATCAGCAGAAACTGGATTTAATATGAAAACTCTTTATTCTATAATAGATAAAGTGTCTAAAGAGAAAAAAGAAAAAATGTTAAAAAGAGGATTAAGAAAAGTTAACACAAGACTGATGATAGTTGGAATTCCTAACGTAGGAAAATCTAGATTAATAAATAGAATTGTTGGAAAAAGTAGTGCTGGAGTAGGAAATAAGCCAGGATTTACTAGAGGAAAACAATGGTTTAGAATTAAAGAGGGTCTAGAATTATTAGATACTCCTGGAATTTTATGGCCAAAATTTGAAAATCAAGAAGTTGGTTATAATTTAGCTATAACAGGAGCAATAAGAGATGAAATACTTCCAATAGATGAGGTAGCATGTCTTTTAATAGAAAAAATGCTTGAAATGGGAAAAAAAGATGTTTTAAAAGATAAATATAAGCTTTTAGAAGAAGATTTTGAACAAGTGACAGGAGCTATAATAGAATCTATAGCTGTAAGAATGAATATGTTGCAAAAGGGTGGAAATCCAAATGTTCAACAAGCTACTTACACAGTACTTAGAGATTATAGAGCTTGTAAATTAGGTAAGTTTGGTTTAGATATGGATATAGCAGAGCAGATTAAAAACTTATATAAGTAGGAGAGAAAAGATGAGTCATAAATTGGATTTAGATTTGAATTTAGTTGAAAAAATATTAGTTAATTTTTTAAAAGAAGAAGCTAATAAAGTTGGATTTTCTAAAGTGGTATTAGGTTTATCAGGAGGAATAGATTCAGCTTTAGTAGCTTATTTAGCGGCAAAAGCTTTTGGACCTGAAAATGTTTTAGGAATACTAATGCCTTATAAAACTTCTAGTAAAGAGAGTGTAGAACACGCTAAATTAGTGGTAGAGGATTTGGGAATACAATCAAAATTAATAGAAATAACTCCAATGGTTGAACCATATTTTCAAATGAATCCAGATATGGACGGATTGAGAAAAGGAAATAGAATGGCTAGAGAAAGAATGTGTATTTTATTTGATTACTCAGCAAAAGAAAAAGCATTAGTTTTAGGAACTTCAAATAAAACTGAAATGTTATTAGGTTATAGTACTCAGTTTGGAGATGCAGCATCGGCGATAAATCCAATTGGAGATTTGTATAAAACACAAGTTTGGGCTTTATCAAGACATTTAGGAGTTCCAACAGAATTAATAGATAAAAAACCGAGCGCAGATTTATGGGAAGGTCAAACAGATGAAAGTGAATTAGGATTTTCTTATAAGTTAGCTGATGAAATTTTAATATCGTTAATAGATGAAAGAGAAAAAAAAGAAGATATTTTAAAAGAAGGATATTCAGAAGAGATAATTAATAAAATTATTTGGAAAATTAAAATGTCTCAATATAAGAGAAAATTACCATTAATAGCAAAAATATCAAACAGAACTTTAGGAAGAGAGTTTAGATATCCTAGAGATTGGGGTGTGTAAACAAAAGGAGGTGTAATTTGAGAGGAGAAGACCAATTAAAAGAAGAGTTACAAGAATTCCAAAAAGAAAAAGAGAGTATTCGAAATATTGTTGGTCAAATAGGTGGTTCGAGTAGTAAACAAAGCAAAATAATAAACACCCTTTTGATTGTTATAATAGTGGCACTATTAGTTTTAGGAGGTATTTTCAATCGAATAGATCCTAGTTTAGCAGTTCAAGTTGCAATTTTATTTGGAGTTATGAAGTTGATATGGATGTATTATGAATCACAAAAAGCTAGTCATTTTCAGTTTTGGATTTTAAATTCTTTAGAATTTAGAATAAATGAAATTTATAAAAAAGTTAAAAAAATTGAAAAAGATATAGATGTATTAAAAAAAATGGAGGAACAAACTAAAGATGATAAATAATTTTAAAACTGCAGAAGAGTTAATGAGAGCCAGATATACTGCCTTTGAAACTGGAAATATTGAATTTATAGTAGATACACATCACCCAGAAACTAAAGTAGAGATGGATGTTGAGGAAACAAAAAGATGGGCTTTAGAATCAGAATGGGTATCTTTAGAAATAGTTTCAACTGAAGCTGGAACAGAAAGTGATTCAGAAGGAATAGTAGAGTTTAAAGTTTTATACAAAGAAAATGGAAAAGATATAATTCATCATGAAAAAAGTAGATTTTTAAAAGTTGATGGGAAATGGTTATACTACGGTTGGTTACCTCTTCAAGGAACAATTGTAAAAGAGGAAAAAATTGGAAGAAATGATCCTTGTATTTGTGGGTCAGGAAAAAAATATAAAAAATGTTGTTCTAAATAATAAAGTAAAGGATATGATTAAACTTCATATCCTTTTTTATTTCCCAATTACATAACAGTGTTTTATAAAAAATTATAATTTCATAACACTGATATTTAATAAAGATATTGTTTTTGTTGATATAATAAGATATAATATATAACATACTTTGTAAATAACATAACAAATAGGAGAATAAAATGGGAAGAAAACCTGGTTTTAGTAGAGAACAAATTTTAGAATGTGCATATCAAATATTAAATAAGCAAAGCTTAAAAGAGGTTACAGCAAGAAATGTAGCAAAGCAATTAGGAGCTTCAACAATAGGTATTTATTCAACATTCAAATCTATGGACGAATTAAAAAATGAACTCTCAAAAAAAGCTAAAACAAAACTATTTGAGTACACAAAGCGTGATTATACAGATTTACCATTATTAAATATAGGAATAGGAATATGTCTTTTTGCAAAAGAAGAAAAAGACCTATTTAGAACAATTTTTTTAAGAGAATGTTTACCTAGAGAATTTACAGATGAAGTTATGAATGATTTTAAAAATTTAATTTATGATGGGTTCAACAAAAATGAAAAATATAGTGAACTTCCTGTAGATATAATAGAATGGGTTATAAAAAAGGGTTGGTATTTTTCACATGGGTATGCAACGTTAATTTGCACAGGATTTTATATAGATATAGAGTTTGAAACTTTTAAAAATGAAATTATAGAGATGGGAGATTTATTGATAAAAAAAGCTCTCGAAATGACAAAGGAGAGAGAAAATGAGAAATAAAAAAATAATTTTATCATCAATAATTTTATCAACAAATTTAATGGCAGGTAGTATTGATTATTTATCTCAACAAGATGCAGAGTATTTGGCACATCCAGCTATGGTAGGTAAAATAGGAGTATCAGGAGCATATTATAATCCAGCAGGGCTTGTTTGGCTAGAAGATGGATTGTATGTACAGATAAATAATCAAACTCATTTAAAAAAATATAGCATGGAATATACAAATTCAAAAGGTGAGCTTAGTCAATTCAAAAGTGATAAATCTTCATTAGCAGTTCCAAGTGTTCAAATCGTAAAAAAAGTGGGAGAGAATGCTTTTTTCTTAAATGTTGGAGCAATAGCTGGAGGAGGAAGTGTAGCTTATGATAGTGGAATAGCTACTTTTCCAGAAATAGCAAATAAATTTCAACAAGTATTGGGCGATAGATTTGATTCGAAATTTACAACAGGTTCAACAATACATGGAAAATCATATTATGTAGCATTTCAAGGTGGAGTAGCAAGAAAATTTAATGAAACTTGGAG
>JBOFYP010000123.1:0-2085 GCA_051654725.1 Cetobacterium sp. | reverse complement strand
GTAATATATAAGTCTGAAGAATGTGCTGAAAATTCTTCAGACTCTGAAAATTCTGAGAGTTGTGAAAAAAATTAAGAGATAAAGTATTTAGAAAGCTCACTTGTATAACCTGTTAAAGTTAATACTCCAATTAAAATTAAAAAAGCTCCTGATATTTTGACACTATATTTTAAAAATGTTTGTTTTGATTTGAATATATTTAAGAATATAGTACTAGACATTCCTAAAATCATTAGTGGAATTATAAATCCTAACGAATATACTATAATTGTATAGTGTCCTAAAATATTTTGTTCAAGAGTTACTATTAAATTTAAAATTGTTGATAAAGTAGGAGCTAGAGATGGTGTCCAAGCAAAGCAGAATGTAAAGCCAACTATGAATGATGTAATTGAAGTTATATTTATATTGTCGTATCGAATTTGATTTCTTTTTTGTAACGTTTTGGATTTGATATTTACGAGCTGTAACATTCCTAAAGCAGTCATTACAAAGCCACCAAATTGGGCAATTCTATCTTGTCCATCAAAATAGATATCTCCTGTTGTTGTAAATGAAAGACCGAGGATGAAAAAAGATAGTACTATTCCAAAAATTAATATTGCTGTATTCTGTAAAATCTTTTTTTCGTTGTAAATAATATTCCCACAACAATCTACATCTTTTCCGTTACCAACTAGATAACTGAAATATATTGAAACCAATGGAATAATACTGATTGAGAAAAAAGAGATTAAGCCAGCTATAAATATATAAAAATAGATAATTAGTTCTGTTTCCATAGTTCTCCTCCTATTATTTTTTCTTTCTTACGAAGAGATTACTTGATTTTCCTAGAAAAAGCAAGTAGAATCTTTTTATAGTTTTTGAATAGAATTTTTGAATTATGTTTGAGGAGGAGTTTATGAAATTTGTTTTTAATCATTTTAATATCAATGTTTTAAATTTAGAGAAAAGTGTGGAGTTTTATCAGAATGCATTAGGGCTTAAAGAGGTTAGAAGACATGAAGCTGCTGATGGTAGTTTTGTTCTTGTTTACATGGGTGATGGTGTGACTGGATTTACTATTGAATTAACTTGGTTGAAAGATAGAGAAGAAGCTTACGATTTAGGAGATGAAGAGTTCCATTTAGCTTTTGTTGTTGATGATTACATAGGTGCTCATAAAAAACATAGTGAAATGGGATGTATCTGTTTTGAAAACACAGAGATGGGAATCTACTTCATCAATGACCCTGATGGTTATTGGTTAGAAGTTATTCCAACTAAATAGTAATAGATTTAAAAATGAGAGAGCTATTTTTAGCTCTCTTTTTCACTCTTTAAATACCATTAAAGACCCTTAAAGACTATTAGACGAAAAACGACCCCCTTTTAGACCAATAAAATCAATGGTCGGAAGGGGGTCGTTTGGAATTATAATATGTAAATTGTAGTGACATAATATGTAAATTGTAGCAGATATAATATGTAAATTGTAGTAATTATAATATGTAAATTGTAGCTATATTTATAATATGTTTTTACAAAAAAAACATATTATGTTATAATGGGTTATTATTATATTTTGAGGTGAAAAATGGGGAAAATTGGATTTAATAAACAGCTAAATAGATTGCCTATTTGTTTTGAAAAAGAGATTTTCATAAATGCTTTTGGATGGTTACTAAAAGAGTTCAACAAGTGGAACAAAGGTCTAGAAATAAAAGAGAGAGTAATCACAGTAAAAAAGTCTGAGATATGGAAAGCTTCAACAACTAGGGGTCCCGTCAGGAAAACGCGGAATAACAACGCTAAGGATTTTCCTGACCATCTATGACCCCTTTATTTTCAATGCTTAATCTATATTTAGCTCTCTTAAAAATTCTAAAGAAGTTGTACAACAATCTGAATCAAATTTATATTCCCCTAAAAAATTAATATGCTCCCAAGCAAGTGGAGATATGTTGCTTAACAAAGCCTCATCAACCTCTTCAATAGTTTTTAAATATTGAACAGCCTTTTCTAAGTAAATCGTATTCCAAATACTAATAGCATTTATAATAATATTAAGTGTACTTGCTCTTTGAAGTTGATTTTGGATAG
>JBOFYP010000122.1:0-1939 GCA_051654725.1 Cetobacterium sp. | reverse complement strand
CTTCGATTTTATAACCAGCATCTAACCCCTCAACCAATGTAGTTCCAACACCACAGCAAGGGTCAATAATTGTAAGCTCTTTACACCCTTTATTAGCTATATTTACAACAGCTTTGGCAACTTTAACACTCAATGAATTTGAGTAAGAGCAAGGTTTGTTATCATGTGTATGCCATTCGTAATTATTTTTGTTATCAATTCCAAAAATCCATTTATTATTTATCTTAGTTAAACCAAAATTAAATTCGGGATTTTTAAAGTTATGAACACCTAAAATATTCATAGATAACTTTTTTATCATACTCAATCTCTCTTCATAAGGAACGTTATCTCCATTATTGAGTCTTACATATTCTAATTTAAAGTTATCAAAAACAGTTTTATCTTTTTGTACTTCTTCTAAAATCTCCTCTACACTATCTTTTTCATAAAGAATATCTAAACGAGTTTTAATAAAAGGGCTGTTAGATGGATTGAATTCTATATCCGAGAACAACAACTTTCCCTCAGGCATCTTTCCAAAAACAGTTCTCATTTCCAAAAGACAAAGTTCCTCTTCAAAAGTTGGATAGTTCACTACATACATATATTTTAAACACTTTACCATAATTTATACTCACATTCCTTTTATTTTTTTCTATATTTAGTTCTCCTAGAATGAAATTGTATTCAGAATCTCTTTTTCCTCTTCCTCTAAATAAGCATTCTCTAAAAGCTCATCAGCCCAAGAGTATTTATCTTTAATATCGTTTAAAATATAGATAGCCGTAGCTTTTACGATTGGTGTTTCACTCCACATAGAGCCACTCAAGAATCTAAAATCATTCTCTTTTGATTTCTTAATATTTTTCAATAGCTCTATACAGTTTTCACATAAAAATATACATCTATCATAATCAGGATCTTCTTTTGAAGGTGGAACTTCAAATACAGACAATTTAACACCTGTTGCTTCACATAATTCACACTTTGATTTTGATCTTCTTGCTAAATTTTTACCAAATCCAGAGATAATCGAAATTCTTTCTAAATGTTTATCTAATCCTTTTGCCAAAATATTTCCTCCTATAATCGTATAGTCGAGTATATCATATCAGAAAGAAAAAATCTATGATATACTAAAACTAAAAACTAAAAAGATATTGGGAGGATTTTATGAAAATACTAGCTTTTGCTGTTAGAGAAGATGAAAAATTAGCTTTTGAAAAGTTTAAAACTGAGTACAATTTAGATGTAGATTATGTTGCACAAAATTTGAATATTGAAACTGTTCATCTTGCCAAAAATTATGATTCTGTCACTTTTATTGGAAATTGTGATGTCAATTCAGCTGTTTTAGAAACTTTAAATTCATTCAAAATTCAGTATATAGCTAGTAGAAGCACTGGTTACAACAATATCGATTTGAAAAAAGCAAAAGAGTTAGGAATGAAAGTGAGCAATTCAACATATTCTCCATACTCTGTAGCTGAATATACAGTTATGTTAGCATTTATGATGCTTAGAAATATTCCAGAAACACTTTCTAATGCCCAAAAATATAATTTTTCACTAAAAGGACTTATTGGAAAAGAGATTCGAAATTGTACAATTGGAGTTATTGGAGCTGGAAAGATTGGGAAAATTGTGATAAACCACTTTAAAGCATTGGGTGCAAAAGTTTTAGCTTATGATTTATATAAAAATGATAGCTCTATAAACTATGTTAGCCTAGATGAAATCTACCAAAATTGTGATATCATCTCACTTCATTCTCCGTTAACTTTAGAAAATAAACATCTAATTGATGATGAGAGTATGTCAAAAATGAAAGATGGGGTAATTTTACTAAACACAGCTAGAGGAGAACTTATTGAAAATGGTGCTCTATTAAAATATCTGAAAAATGGAAAAATTGGAGCTGCTGCTCTAGATACAATCGAGGGTGAAAATGGAATTT
>JBOFYP010000121.1:0-3220 GCA_051654725.1 Cetobacterium sp. | reverse complement strand
TATGAACTACTTAGAGGTGGAGTTGCTAAAACTATTTTGGATGACAATATGATATTCTGCCAGAAATATAGTGATAGTACAATATTGTATTTGATGTTCTCAGCTGGATATTTAACAATAGATAGAGCTGGTGAAGATGAGGATGAGTATTATCTTAGAATACCAAATTTAGAGGTAGAAAAATACTTTAGAAAAACATTTATAGAAATTTTGACGGCTAACAGTAGAGATAGTTTTTCAAAATTAAAAGCAGCATTGCTAATTGGAAAAATTAGTGGAAATGATTCAGTAGAGGAAAAGATAAATGGATTTTTCAAATCGAGCATGAGTTACCTAGATGGATCAAAAGAGGAGAAGTTTTATCATAACCTAATTCTAGGAATGATGATAGGTCTAGATGATAAATTCTATATCCATTCAAACCGTGAAGAAGGTCTTGGTCGTTACGACTTAGCCCTAGAGCCTAAGGATAAAAATGGAATTGGGTATATTTTTGAATTTAAAGTGGCAGCAAGTACATCTGAGAGTGATTTAGATAAGGCTGGTGCTGCAGCACTAGAGCAGATAGATGCCAAAGTTTATGAGCATGGATTAAGAGAGCGTGGCATCGTAAAAATAATTAAAATAGGGATGGTATTCTCTAGTAAAGTTATGAAATTGTATATAAAAGGAAGTGAGAAGTATTAAAGAGAGAAAGAGATTATTTGGAATATCAGAAATAGATTTCTTTGAAATTATTGAAATTGTAAAAAAATACAGAGGGAAAATAGAGTTTATAAAAATTTTTGGTTCGAGAGCTAGAGGAGATAATAAGGAAACTTCTGACATAGATTTAGCTATCAAATTTAGAGATAATAGTATAATACTAAATTTGATGGATGATTTTTTTGAGTCGAGATTAAAGTACACTGTTGATGTTATAGAATATGATTCAAAATCTGAACAAAAAATAAAAAAAAATATAGATAGAGATGGGATTTTGATTTACAAAACAGATGAAAAAGGAGAGATTTCAATGATAGAAAGTAAATTAAAAGATAAATTAGAAGATTATAAAAAAGCTTTATATAAATTGAGAATAGCTTTAGAAAAAGATGCTCATTCAGATGAATTATATTTAGATGGTACAATTCAAAGATTTGAATTTGTATATGAATTAAGTTGGAAACTAATGAAAAACTACTTAGAATTTGAAGGTTTTGAAATCAATAGTCCAAGAATAGCTTTCAGAGAAGGGTTTAAAGTTGGTCTTATATCTGATGCTACTGATTGGATTAAGCTGATGGAAAATAGAAATAGAACTTCCCATACTTATAATGAAGAAACAGCTTGGGATATTTATGAAAAAATAAAAAATGAATATATATTTTTATTTAATGAATTTGAAAAAGTAATTACTGAAAAAATATAATATTATAGATAGAAAAAAGTGAGGTGGAAAGTATGAGTAGAAAACCTTTGCCAGTAGGAAAAAGTGATTTTAAGAAATTAATAAAAGGAAACTATTATTATGTTGATAAAACAGGTTTTATAGAGGAAATTTTAGAAAAAAGTTCAGAGGTTACATTAATATGTCGACCTAGAAGATTTGGAAAAACTCTAAATATGAGTACACTGAAATATTTTTTAACTATGAAAGATGCCGAAGAAAATAGAAAACTTTTTGAGGGTTTAAATATAGAAAAAACTGAATATATGGAACATCAAGGGAAATATCCAGTTATATATTTAACATTAAAAGAGTTAACTGGAACAGATTATGAGGAGTTTTATGAAGATTTCAAAGGGCTGATAGCAGAACTTTATGAAGAGCATGAAGAGCTGAGAGAGAAATTAGAAGGTTCGGATCTAATAAAATTTGATAAGATAAAAGATGAAGAGTTTGATGGAAAATATAAAAAAGGGTTACATTTTTTATCTAAGCTTTATGAAAAATATTATGGAGTAAAGCCAGTATTACTAATAGATGAATACGATTCACCAATGATATTAGCCAATGAAAAGGGATATTACGAAGAGGTGAAAGAGCTTTTCGGGACTTTTTATGGAAGTGCATTAAAAGATGCCCCTATATCTTTCGCAGTTGTAACGGGAATCTTGAGAGTGGCGAAGGAATCAATATTTTCTAGCTTAAATAACTTAAAAGTTAGCAGCATACTGACAAAAGATTATAACCACTTTGGAATGAACGAATCTGAAGTGCTAGATATTCTAAAATGTTACGGGCTAGAAACAGGATTGGAAGATGTTAAAACTTGGTATAATGGCTACACTTTTGGAGATGGAAAAGTATATAATCCGTGGAGTATACTAAATCATTGTGAAGATGGGGATTTAATATCATATTGGGTAAATACGAGTGCTAATAGTTTGATAATGCAGCTGCTTAAAGATGCAGAAGAGGATATAAACGATATATTCTATGAGTTACTTAGAGGTGGCGTTGCTAAAACTATTTTGGATGATAATATGATATTCGGTCAGAAATATAGTAACAGTACAGTACTATATTTAATGTTTTCAGCTGGATACCTAACTATAGATAGAGCTGGAGAAAGAAGAAGAGAGTATTATCTTAGAATACCAAATTTAGAGGTAAGGGATTATTTTAGAAAAACATTTATAGAGATTGCAGATATTCAAGGTGAGAGTAGTTTCGTGATTTTAGAAGATGCATTGATCTCTGGAAAAATTAGTGGTAACAATTCTATAGAAGCTAGAATAAATAAACTTTTTAAGTCTAGCATGAGCTATTTAGATGGAGCTAAAGAGGAAAAATTTTATCATAACCTGATTTTAGGAATGATGATAGGATTAGATAATAGTTTCTATATCCATTCGAACCGTGAAGAAGGTCTTGGACGTTATGACTTAGCCCTAGAGCCGAAGGATAAAAATGGAGTTGGGTATATTTTCGAATTTAAAGTGGCAGCAAGTACATCTGAGAATGATTTCGATCGAGCTGGAGCAGAAGCTTTAAATCAAATAGATTCAAAAGTTTATGAGCACGGATTGAGAGAGCCTGGCATCCAAAAAATAATTAAAATAGGGATGGTATTCTCTAGTAAAATTATGAAATTGTATGTGAAATAGAAAAATAGAAAATATGAAAATATGAGGATAAATGAGGTGGAAAGTATGAGTGAGAAGAGTAGAAAACCTTTGCCAGTAGGTGAAAGCGATTTTCGTGATTTGATAAATCAGAATTATTATTATGTTG
>JBOFYP010000120.1:0-1497 GCA_051654725.1 Cetobacterium sp. | reverse complement strand
AGCCCATTGAATAACTCTTTATTAATCTCTTTCTCTTCTATATTAAAGAAATAGTTAAGCATTGACATATTTAAAGTTTTTCCGAACCTTCTAGGTCTTGGTAACAATGTAACTTCAGATTTTTTATTCAACAGTTCATCTATAAACATTGTCTTGTCAGCAAAATAATAATCATTCTCTATTATCTTTTTAAAGTCATCTATTCCTACAGGCAGCTTTTTCTTAACCATTTTTCACCTCATTAACTAATTTCACTTTCAATAGCAACATCTTTGCCACTAAAAGCCATTCCAATTTTGATAACCTTTGAAACTCCATTATTTTTCATAGAGATATCATATTTTTTTTCATTTATCTGAGCTAAAGCTTCTTTAGCTTTTTCATGAATAGATTTTTTATCTCCTATTTTGAATTCAAATATCAATCCAAAGTTATTTTTATCTTTAGGCTCTAAAGCTATATCATATCTACCATAGCCACTTTCTCTGTTAGAAGTTATGATATATTTATCACCCAATGTTAAAAGAAGACCCAACATAAAGTGATGATAATATTTCTCATTATCTCCGCCATCATGGTAACTTATTGCTGATAGATATAGCTCTTTAAATTTATACTGGAATTTATCCATATTACCTCTGTATAAATCTTCAAGCATTTTAAAATACATAGCTGTTTTTCCATGGCTGTACTCTTTAATGAAAGTATTTTTAAAAAACGATTGAACCTCATAATTTGGAATTTTTAAAAAATATGTTTTTGCTCCAGTTATATCTGAAATCTCGGATTTACTATAAGTTAAATATCCTGAAAATAGCATCAATGACCAAATTGTATCTGCATCATCTAAATCCGAAAATATTATATTTTCTGTGATTACTTCCTCAATCTCATTTCCACTAAATACAGTTTTCAAATCATCCAATACTTTAGAATCATTTTTAGCTAAAAGTTGTTTGATTAAAGCGTTATCACTTGTATTTATCCAATACGCTCCTAAAGAATTTTTATTTATAAAATTAATCAACGACCAAGGATTATAGACTAGTTGACCTCCAAAAGTATATCCGTTATACCATTTTTTAACTTCTTCTAACTCATAATCTAATTCATAATACTTTAAAGCTGTTTCTACTTCATCTACAGTTAAACCAAAATAGTTAAAATCACTATCAAGAATTGTGGATACTGTAAGGTTGTTCAACCCTGAAAATATACTCTCTTTTGCTATTCTTAATATTCCCGTAAGAACAGAAAATTCTAAGTAGGGATTCCCTTTCAGTGCTGCACTCAAAAAATTACGGAAGAAGAATATAGCTTCATTATAATATCCCTGTGAATGAGCTGTAACTAAAGGTGTATCGTATTCATCTATCAAAATAATTACTTTTTTTCTGTAAAATTTAAAAAGGTATTTAGATAAATTTTTTAATGCTCCGACAAAATCTCCAGTTTCATTCAAAAATTCTATCTTATCAAAATCTATTTTTTCACTTT
>JBOFYP010000119.1:0-1855 GCA_051654725.1 Cetobacterium sp. | reverse complement strand
ACCGTTTAGAATCTAAACGTAATCGTATCACCAGCGATCGCGACTATAAGTCAGACATGAACGTAGATAAGCTAGCACGTGCTTATGAAGATCTTGCTAAAGTGTCTGAGCTAATCCTGAAGTTTGACCCGGCACTTACTGGTGGTGAAGGCATTGACCGCGATACACTAGTTGCACAATTAGCTGAACACCAATATGCTGCGCGTGAAGCAATGCGTCGGGTATTGGAAGTACAGAACATAATTGATGACGCTGTTAGCGTTAGTGAGGGGGCGAGTGCTAATGAATTACGTGAATGGATTGAGCGTGATAATGAAACTATCCGTTTAGCGGAAGCACGTATTCACTTTAAAGAAGTTGCTGAATCTCCTCGTGTGATTAAGACCGACTACGATCGCATTATGAAAGCATATAGCGATGTTAGTGGTGAACGTCCAGAGCGTATTACACACGACCATGCTAACGAGCTGATGCAAGATGCTAACAACATTGCTGCTAAGCTAGGTGAAATCAAAAACTTCATTAATCAGGCAGAAGGACACATTAACCACTATGACCACGCTGAAACATCTACATGTCCGAAGTGTGAGCATAAATATGTTGCTGGTTATCCTGCTGAAAAGATTGATAACCTGCGAGTTAGGGTTAAGGAATCTTACTTCACCAAGAAACAATTCGAGGTTATGTACGATGATGCAGTAGCCAAGTATAAGGAGATGGTTAGCTGGCTGAACCGTATCAATAACTTCAACGATGAGTTAACACGTATCCGTGACATTAACGTAGTTGATTACGTTATCCTGTCGAGAGCTGAGCATAATGCTATTCCTAGCATTGTAGAGCAACTTAAAGCTGACTGGGATACATTGGCACTGGTATTAGAGACAAAAGCCGCTAGGGACGCTCTGAACGTCCGTCTGAGCGCTGTGGTTGAGCATGGTAAAGAGTGGCTGGAAGCACGTCAACAAGAGCTTGAGGTTGCTCGTACTGAATACAACTACAAATACGGTTTAGCCGAGATTGTTAATGCTAAGATTGTTGCTTATGACAAGTGGCATGATGACTGTGACAAAGAGTTCTCATTGAAACAGGACTTGGACATATGTTATGGTTATGCAGAACAGTCCACTAAATCATATTATCTCACTGTTGAGCATGAGGAAATCGTTAGTGCATTGCGCCATGTGTGTTCTACACTGGAGGAAACAAGCGCACGCTATTATGCGTTAGAAAACAATCGTCGTCAGCTGGAACAACTCAAGTCTCAAGCTGCACGTATTACAAAGGAGCTGGAAGTAAGTACAGAACTGCTTACTGCAATGGGGCCTGAAGAAGGTTTATTAGCCAAGCACTTGTATCGCTCAATCTCACGTGTTACCGATATGATGAATGATATCATTCGTCGTGTATGGGGATATAATATTGAGATACTGCCATGTGCGGTTGATAAAGGTGAGCTTAACTATAAGTTCCCTTATATCATGGGCGATGATGGCGAAGACCCAGATAGAGAACAACCAGAAGACTTATCTGAAGCTAGTGCTGGACAACGTCGTTTGTTTGATTTGATTTTCGTGTTGTCGTTCTATGCTTTAAGTAATCTGGATGGCTATCCTTTATTCCTTGATGAGCCGTTCTCTGGTTTCGATGAAGGGCACCAAGACAAATGTATCAAGTATATTAACCATAGTTTGGAATCTGGTAAGTACTCTCAGCTGATTATGATTAGTCATGACCCTGAAGTGCATTTCCAGTTAAGTCAAGCTAGTTACGTTGTAATTGACCCGGATGGTATTAGTTTGCCTTCGGTCTATAACCAGAATGTTGAGATGGATTAATCCATCTCTTTTCTAGG
>JBOFYP010000118.1:0-11829 GCA_051654725.1 Cetobacterium sp. | reverse complement strand
AACTCTTCATTCAATATATTTTAAGTCCTAAGACTTTCTTACACCTTTTAACCATCTAAATGGTTTTGCCATTACTGGCATTTTGTTGTTTTCACAACTTCTGACTATTTTCTCTATTCGGTTGCTAATGTCCTTATTTCTTTTCGTCTGTGATATTTCTCACCTACAAATTATAGTATCATTTTTTCAGAATTAAGTCAACACTTTATTTTTTTATTTTAAAAAAGTTATTACTAAAATTTTCGATTGGTTACAATTTTATTTTAAAAAAATCTTTATTTCATTAATTAAATTTGTCCTCTTCTTTACGAATTAAGTCATATAATTTTTTTTGTCGTTCCAAATACTTAGCCTTTCTTTTAACAACGCTTTCTTTTACTGTTATTATTATAGGTAATAAAAAACCAGCTACAATTCCAGCCGAAAAACCATTATTATATAAATTCAAACCGCCATGTACTACACCAATACTTTGAACTACAGCAATATGAAGTACTCCTGCTAAAACACCCCAAATCGGACCATAAACTCCTGCTATAGGAGCTAAAGAAGTTCCAAACAAACCTGATAAAGCTAATGTAAATCCATCCGTTTCAGTTCCAAATTTCCCCAAGAACACACCAAATAAAATAGGCACTATATTAAATATTGTTTTTCCATATGCTGCAAATCCAACTATTGTAAGAATCCCTGCTAATAAAGGTCCATTCAAAGTTTGCCCTAATATAATTGGATAAACCATTGCTACAAATCCCATTATTCCCATGTTTATAAAAGTAAGTCCGTATCCATACTTATTTATAAAATCACTTTTTAATCCTGTATCTTTCAGAATATCCTTATATCCTAAAAACGACTTATCATTAATGTAGTGACCAATTAAAATTAAAATTGCAAAAACTACTATTAAAATCACTTTTAATTCAAAATCATATATAGTAGATATTATTCTTTGAGGTACAACAACAAATTGATACAATTTTAAAACAGAAGCAATTACAGCACCTAATATTCCTCCTGTAAATCCCAAATTATATAAGTTAAACCCTTCATGAAACTGTGACATTTTTTTAGCTAAAGGTGTAACTATAAACCCTATTAAAATTCCCAACACTATAGCATGAATATATGCATACTCACTAAAAGCATGAATGTTAAAAGCTATTTCACTTATAAAAGGCGCTAAGGCACTTGTAAAAGAGATAGTTACCAATATGTCTTTAAAATCTATATGTTCATACTTAGAATATAAGATTCCGCCTATATAAAACGGCAAAATATTAAGTATATTTTTACCAAAAAAAGAAAATCCAAAAACAGTAAAAAAAGATGCTATAGCTAATCCATTTAAAGGAGTACCTAAAATTCTCATTAAAGTATAATTAAAAAGAAATATTAAAAAAGCATTTAAAAATGTTGCTCCCATTCCACCTATAACTAAAAAATCTGTTATCAAAACCGTCGGAGAAGTTAATATCCTAACAAACCCTTCCAAGATATTTTTTTTATCTTCTATTACAAAATATACAAATAAAATTATTAAAAAACCTATCATAATTTCTGATAAAAGCCAAACTTTTTTATTTCTATCATTTTTAAAATTATCCAAACTTGCACCATCCTTTTTATTTTTTTACATAATAGAATATTAATCTTTTTTTAAAAAAAAATCAATATATAAAAAATTACAAAAAATAAAAAAAAGATGTATTTCTACATCTATAAAATTCTTTAATGGCGGGAGTGACGAGGGTCGAACTCGCGACCTCATGCGTGACAGGCATGCGCTCTAACCAACTGAGCTACACCCCCATTAATGGTGGAAACAACTGGACTTGAACCAGTGACCCCCTGCTTGTAAGGCAGGTGCTCTCCCAACTGAGCTATGCTTCCTCGCTATAGAATTTTTATGGTGCCCAGAGGCGGAATCGAACCACCGACACGGGGATTTTCAGTCCCCTGCTCTACCGACTGAGCTATCTGGGCATCACTTTTGATACTACCTTAGTACCTTATGGCGGAAGGTCAGAGACTCGAACTCTGAAGTCTTACGACGCCGGTTTTCAAGACCGGTTCCTTACCAATTAGGATAACCTTCCATATGGTACCCCGTAGGGGAATCGAACCCCTGTCTATAGAGTGAAAATCTATTGTCCTAACCGTTGAACGAACGGGGCAGGTTAGTGGTGGATCCAGCTGGAGTCGAACCAGCGACCACTCGGTTATGAGCCGAGTGCTCTAACCAACTGAGCTATGGATCCGTATGGCGTGTCTGAAGAGATTCGAACTCCTGACCCACGCCTTAGAAGGGCGTTGCTCTATCCAGCTGAGCTACAGACACATTTTAGATGGTGCGTCATACTGGGCTCGAACCAGTGACAACACGATTAAAAGTCGTGTGCTCTACCATCTGAGCTAATGACGCATATTTTATGGAGCGGGAGACGAGGGTCGAACTCGCGACATTCAGCTTGGAAGGCTGACGCTCTACCAACTGAGCTACTCCCGCATATTTATTCCATCTTGGTTATTTAGTTATTTGGTGGCGGGGGCTGGATTCGAACCAACGACCTTCGGGTTATGAGCCCGACGAGCTGCCAACTGCTCTACCCCGCGATATTTTGATTTTTAAATGGTGCCTGGGGCCGGAATCGAACCGGCACGCTATCAGATAGCTCGGGATTTTAAGTCCCGTGCGTCTACCTATTCCGCCACCCAGGCTTCCTAGTTGAAGGTGCTTTTTGCTTTCGCGTTTCGCTTTCCCTCACGGACATTAATAATAATATCATAATTAATAAATAAAGTCAACATGTTTTTTTGTTTTTTCTTTTGTTTTTTTATTCAAAAACAAAAGAACATCTACAACCTATTGATTTTAAAAGGTTTACAAGATGTTCTCCTAATTTATTTTTTTATTTTTTTATTATAAAAATTTCTAAAAGTTTCTAAAACATTAAAGAAAATTAATATTTTTATTATCATTTTTTTATAACCTTTTAATGTTTTGAATTCTAAAAAGTAAAGTTTTTTATTATTTCCATGCCAACTTTTACCCCACCAATGTATTCCATATGTATTCACAGTTATTTTTTTATATGCAAATTCTTCTGTAAAATGATATGGATAGAAATATTCTGCTGGATATATTTTTATTCCATCTTTAAGTTTTAATATTTTAATTTCATTTTGAAAATTATAATTTTTTTTTAATATATATTGAAAGATAGAGGGTATTGTATAAATGTTTATGTTCCAGATATCATTTTCATAAAAATCTAATACTTTTTTAAAAAAATTATGTCCTTTTTCTCCACCTATAATTCCCGCACTGACTTGATTAAAATCTTCCATTCCTAAAAATAATCTATCATCTACAAAATTATTTAGTGATTTTAAAATTTGCATATCCGAATCCAAATATATTCCACCGTGTTCGTATAATACTTTAATTCTAAAATAATCTGATAAAAAAGCCCACAATTTTCTTTTATAGCATTCTTTTAAAAATTTATTTTTTTCTATTTCATTATAAAAATCTAAATTTTCTTCATTCCACTCTATTATTTCATATTCTGGTAATTTTTCTTTCCATGAATTTATACAAATGTCCATTATATTAGGTTTCAAACCTTTTCCTAACCAAATATAGTGTATCTTTTTTTCCATAAATAACTCCTAAAACTTTGGTATTTTTTGTGATTTTCCTATTTTTTTCCCTACTATATTTCTTAAAAAATTAGATGTTTTAGGAGAAATATAAATCAAAAATTCTTCAAAATTTTTATTCCTAATTCCATTAACATCTTTAAATATAGCTCTATAATTTTTTAATTTTTCTTTATAATCTTTATTTGAATTAATATACCTATATAAAACAACTTTATAAAAACTAGGAATTAATTTTGACAGTGCTTTTTTTCCAAAATCATCTGTTTTAGAGTATTCATTCAAAAGCATAAAGCATATTTTCTCCAAAGAATCTGTACTTGAATCTGTTATGTTACTCATAATACTACCATTTCTTTGCCTATAATAATAAAAACATTTATCTATATACTTAATTTTTTTAGCCTTTAAATAAACCATTGGTGTAAAATAACTATCTTCATGTATTAAATTATCATGAAAATAAAGTTTGTTTTCACAAATAAACTCTCTTTTATAAATATCATCTACAACTTCTTCTCTAAAACATTTAGTTTTTTCAAATAAAGTAGCAAAAAATTCCGTTCCTTTTCCAACTGAAAATTCTTTTATTTCTTTGGATCGAAATAATGGTTCACCATTTTTTTGTTCTGTAAAATATCTCATATTTCCTACCATAATATCTAAATCTAATTTTTGTCCCTCTCTAAAAAATGCTTCAAATTCCTTGGAATCAATTATATCGTCACTATCTATAAAGGAAAGATATTCTCCTTTAGCTTCTCTTATTCCTGCATTTCTAGCTGATGACAATCCACCATTTTTTTTATTTATTATTTTTGTTATCTTTGGATGTAATTCTAAATATTCTTTTAAAATTTCTAGACTTTTATCTGTTGAGCCATCATTTACCAAAATAACTTCATAATTTATATTATTTATTTTATAAATACTTTCTAGGCACTCTTTTAAATACTTTTGAACATTATAAACAGGTACTATAATTGTAAGTTCCATATTTTTCTCCTATAAATATCTATTATTATTTTTTCATCAAACTCTTCTATTATTTTTTTCCTTCCATTTTGCCCCATCAATTCTTTCTCTTCTAATGATAATTTTATAAATTTTTCTATTTTTTGTGACAAATCTATAGAATCTTTAACTTTAACAAGATAACCATTTTTTCCATCTTCCACAATCTCTTTACATCCAGTAACATTTGTTGCTATAATTGGCTTCTCCATACTTGCAGCTTCTAGTAATACTTTTGAAATACCCTCTCTATAAGAGGGTAAAATTATACAATCTGAACTATTAATTATATTCTCAACATCTTTTCTATGCCCTAAATATTTTAAAATTCCTTTATCTGTATATTCTTTCATTTTAGAGGAATCTATTCCATTTATTAATTCTCCACCTAATGCCCCTAAAAACCAAAATTCAGTATTGTATCCTTTACTTTTTATCATTTCAGCTGCTTCAATATATTCACGAGCACCTTTGTCATAAAAAGCTCTTGCAATCATAAGAAATATAACTTTAGAATTCGGAACTCTTTCTTTAGGTGCAAATTTTTCTGTATTAACACCTTCACTAGGTAAAACATAAATTTTATCATTTATCACAATTTTTTCTGATATTAAAGTTTTTTTATCATCTTCATTTAATGTCCACACTTCTTTAGCATATCTCAAAGAGAACTTATAAAGAATTTTAGCTAAAATAGAAACAAATCCACCTTGAACAAAAGAATAACCCAAGCCTGTTAATACGGCAATACTTTTAACATTGGATAACCGCGCTGCTAGAGTTCCATATATATTTGGTTTTATTGTATAATGAAATACTATATCTGGCTTTTCTCTTTTGTAAATCTTCTTTAATTTTAAAAAAAGATTAAAATCTTTTATTGGATTAGTTCCTCTAAGGGCAACCTCTATTTCAATATGCTTTATTCCTAACTCTTGAAAAAAATCTATTCTAGAATCTTTAGGA
The DNA here is from genome assembly GCA_051654725.1 of Cetobacterium sp. GTDB lineage: Bacteria > Fusobacteriota > Fusobacteriia > Fusobacteriales > Fusobacteriaceae > Cetobacterium_A. The sequence goes on along the minus strand of JBOFYP010000118.1, from coordinate 6,183 downwards.
GCTATAACTATAACTTCATGTCCATCTTCTATTAAAGCTTTTATAACTCCATATCTAAATATATAAATATCCCATAATACATTTGCTGTAAAGAATATTTTCATTTTTTTCATAATTTACTCCTTTCTAATACTGTATTAATAACTCTTTTCCATAACTATCTTTTAAATATTTTTTAGATTCTATTAGTTCTTTTTCTCTTTTTTTATAATCGAGTTTTTTAAAAAATACATTTTCATATTTATAATTTATTATATTTGCTGGAAATGTTATACTTCTATAAATTCTAGTAAAACTTAAAAGTATTATTATTGATATGATTATTTTTTTATCGACATATTCCATACTTCTTACTAAAATTATCCAAGCACCATATACAAATAAAATTCCTATTCTTAAAGATACTATAGGTAATTCTGACATAAATAAAAATATGTAAACCCAAATATACAAACTATTTTTTAAAATATTATTTTTTTCATATTTATAAGCCAAATAAAAAATTATAGCTCTTTCTATGTAAAACAAATTAAAGCCTCTATTCAAATCATTTGGTAATAATTGTTTATAATTTATAATTTTATTTTTTATAATTTCTGGTAAAAAATTAAATTTAAAACTTAACAATTCTTTTATTATTTTAAATTCAAAAAAATAATATAAACTTCCAATTAAAAATAAAAATAAAATAATCTTTTTTTTATAGTTATAGTTTAAAATGAAATACATAGGTATATATACAATAGAGCTTATATGAAATAAACATCCTAAAAAATTTAGCAATAAAAATTGAACTGGTTTTCTCTCCTCTATATATCTTAAAGAAAACAAAAACAATATAATTGATTTAGTATTTCTTAGTAACTCTACTTCAATGTGTAAACCTTGAATACTAAAAAAAATAGCAAATGCCATTAAAGAATATTTAGAATATTTTTTAAAAATAAAATAAAAACAAATTAAATCAACTGCTACTGATACTGTTTGATAAAATACATAATTTTTAAAAATTTTACTTATTACCAAACTGTAAAGCATATATCCTTTTTCATAAATATAAGTTCCATTAATAAACGAAGGATAGTAAAAATACCAATCCCACCCTAAAAATCCTCTTGTTCCTAAAAATAGTATTAAAAATAAAATAACTCCAATTAATACTCTCTCTCTCTTTTTTTCATTTTTAGAATAAGCATCAAAAATACCTAATAAAAGTAAAGCTATAGCTATTAATATAAAAATCATTTTAATTGTCCTTTGTAAACTTCTAGATATTTTTTTGCCATTGTCTCAATTGAATAAGATAAACTATTCAAAATTCCAGCTCTACTTTTTTCAGAATAAAACTTTGTATTTTCTAAGCTAATTATCTTCTGAACTAAGTCACTTGTATTTCCTAATTCAAATAATAATCCTCCATTTCCAATAACATCTGACAATCCCTCTACATTACTTCCAATCGTAGGTAATCCTGATGCCATGGCTTCTAGGGCACTCAATCCAAATCCTTCAAAATTAGATGATTGAATTGCTACATCTGCTCTTTTCAACAACGATGGAATAGAACTTGAATATCCTAAAAAATTAACTCTATCTTCAAGTTTTAACATCAATACTTCTCTTTTTACTAATTCTTGAGTTTCTCCGTCGCCTACAAAAGTAAGAGTATATTCTTTAGGTAAATTTTTAAGTGCACGGACAACAGTTAAATGATCTTTTGATTTATGAAATCTTGAAACCATAATTAAAGAATTGCCTTTACGCTCTCTCGTTTTGCCCATAAAAGCTCTTAAAGAAACTCCGTTACTAACTACTTCTATTTTTTTTAAACTTACTCCCGTCCATTTTATTAGTTCACGTGCTGTTGCTTCTGAAATTGCAATAACTTTATCAAAAGAATGATATATAAATTTATCTAAAATTTTATATATTTCCTTTTCTCTTCTACGATTATGAGTACTATGCTCTGTTGTTATGTAAATTAAATTTTTATTAAGGTAACGAGCTAAACTTGTCCAAATCTGAGAATGAATCAAATGAGCATGCACTACTTCTATTTTTTCATTTTTAATAACTTTTGATATTTCAAAAATATTTTTTAAACTTAATTTATTATTTCTTGAAGTTGTATGAACTTTTATACCTCTTTTTTTGTAATCTTCTAAAAATTTTTCACCTTTTGTATCTAACACTAAAAGTTCAACTTCTGCTCCTTGTTTTTTTTGTGATGGTATTAACTCTAATAATAATTTTTCTGTACCACCTAATTCTAAAGATGTTACTATATGAAGTATTTTCATTTGATTCTCCTATTTTTTTTATAATCATAATAACACGATTGTAAATATCTTATCAAAAATTTGAATTTATTTTTCAATGGAATTTTTTTTCTTAGCATGTACTTATAATATAATTTTAATCCTTTAGGATTTTGTTTTATAATTTCTTTAAATCTCTTAGTATATCCGTCGTCTAAATATTCATAGTAATATATTCCTTGATTTATGTATCTAAACGTATATTTTTCACCTATTTGATTCCAAATATATCCTTCTGGTATAAATTTTTCGTTATCTATTTCAGGAAACGGAAATTTTTTCATTATTGAAGTTTTTACTATTTCCGCTTTATCTCCCAATATTTTTTTATTATAAAAAATATCTATTGGATTACTATCTATTTGATATTCTCCAAAACCAGAAGCTTTTATTGAATTTTTTTTAAGATCTGAAATTTTTATTTTTCCAAATACAAAACCTGCATATTCCTCTGGAAGAGTAACATATTCTTCCAAAATAATTTCTACAGCTTTTTTATTTAAATAATCATCGCTATCTACTATAAAAAAAAGATTAGTTGAAGCTAATAAAACACCTCTATTTATAGCACGCATCTTTCCACCGTTTGTTACTTTTTTATATACTATCTTTATTTTATTTTCTTTTATAAATTTTTCTACAATTTCTTTTGTTTTATCAAAAGATCCATCATCTATTATTATCCATTCAAAATTTTTAACTGTTTGATTTATTAAACTTTTATACAATCTTTCTAATGTATCTGCTCTATTATAGGTAGGCGTAAATATTGTTATCATTTTATTACCTTCCTTTTCCAAAAATAACAGTTTTAAGTGTTTTAAACAATATAGTTATATCTAAATATAAACTATAACATTTTATATAATATAAATCGTATTCTAATTTATTTTTAGCATCTTCAACAGTTGCACCGTAAGGATACATAACTTGTGCCCAGCCTGTTAATCCAGGCTTTATCATATGTCTTAAACCATAATAAGGAATCTGCTTTTCTAACTCTTTTATAAATACCATTCTTTCTGGTCTTGGACCTATAAAACTCATATCTCCTCTAATAACATTTAAAAGTTGAGGTAATTCATCTATTCTAGTTTTTCTCATAAAATTACCAAACTTAGTCACTCTTGGATCATTTTTTTGAGCCCACTTTGCTCCATCTTTTTCTGCATCCTGCCTCATACTTCTAAATTTATAAACTAAAAATTCCTCTTCATTTTCTCCTACTCTTGCTTGAGAATAAATTACTGCTCCTGGACTTTCTATTTTAACAATTATAGCTGCCAGTATCATTATTGGAAACGTTAATAGTAGAATCAGTATTGACATTCCTATATCAAATATACGTTTCAATTTATTTTGAAATTTACTTCTTAAAATTTCAAATCCATAAGCATCTAATAACCATTCTTCACTTATTTGAGAGACTTCTATTTTTTTTTCTATATCTAACATATAATCTAAATATCCCATTACATGAGTATTTTTCAATTTGATTTTTAATATTTTTTCTATCTCTTTCTCATTTAATTTTATTTTTCCAAGTAATAATAGTTTTATTTCATTTTTTTCTACAAATTTTTCAAGATTATCAATTTCATCCGAAAAAATTATATATTTATAACCCTCTAATTTTTCTAAACTATTCTCTAAGTTCAATTTTAAATCTCCAATTCCATATATAGATACTGGTTTAACCTTATATACAGCTAAATTAATAATTGTTCTTATGAAAACAGTTATTGAAGTAAATAAAATAAATAATAAAATTAACCAAAAATCCCAAGTAACTAAAAACCATAAGAAAAAAATAATAAAATTCAAAATTATCAATAACGTATAGTTTTTTAATGAATATTTTGGTGCATCAAAATTCATTAAATCAAGAAGATATGTTCCTAGCAAAACAAATGATATTAAACCAAGTCCTATAAATTTAGTTTCTAAAGTTAATCCAAATAAATTCATTAATATTGAAAAAATTACTACTAAAGTTCCCAAATAAATTACTTTTAACATTAATTATCACTATCTCCTTCATAAAGAAAAATTCTTTCTCCATCTTCTATTAAATTTTCTTCAGGACTATTTTTATCATAAAATATAATTGCTTTAAAAATTTCATCTTTTGAATCTAATCCATATTCTGAAAATAATGCTGTTGGATATGCTCCTTCTCTGTAAGAAGTAACAGTTAATATATTATTATTTCTAACCAAATATTTACTTTTTTGATTCATTATATTTTTTTCTTCATCCTCCTTTCCAATTCTACCTAAAATTTTTCCTAATAAATTAAGTTGAAATTCATCCTCATCATTTTTTAATTTCCAAATTCCTAAATTTTGTTTTTCTATTTTTACTTTTCTCATTTCTTTTCCTGTTTTTAAAATATATCTTATATTTCCTAAACTATCAAATACAAAAGGTATCCCTTCTTCTTTTAAATTATATGAAGCTAAATTAAATCCTGGTTGAATACTATTTGGAATTCTTTTTTCTATATAAATAGATGGTAATTGGTCATCAATTGAATATGTTTTTAATTTAATTTTGTTTGTTTTTTCAACTTTTTTAGTATCTAAATTAACTTGTTCCAATAATACTATATTCTCTATTTTAGGATATAAACCTACTATTGGAAACAATTCTCCTGGTAAATATTTTTTTTCATAAGTAAAATTAGGCATTCCATTCATTCCTAAAACCGTTATTCTTAAAAGTTCTATTTTTTCATTTTTTCCATATTTTAATCCATAAGCTAAAGGAGTTCGTCCATAAGGGTTATATTTTAAATAAGGTTTATCAAAAGTGAACAAATCTTTTTCATATTCTTTTTTTATTTGTTTTTCAAACTTTTCATCTTTAACGTATAAATTACCATATAAAGAAGCTTTTCTTATATCAAATCCCTTTAACATTTCTCCTATTTCTATAGCTAACAATGGATTTAGAATTCCTATATTATGTAAAGTTTTACTTATTTCTACAATTTCTTCTAAATTATATTTTTTCAAATCTTTTTTTTCTACAAATTCAACAGTTAAAGAAGATTTAGAAAGTATTTCACTTATTTCTATTAGTTTTTCTTCTGATATTTGTTTAAATGTAGCTTCACTATTTCTTATTGGTAAAAGTTTATTTATTCTACTTTTTATTTTTATAACTTCAGGCCTATTTTTGATAATTTTTGTAATCTTATCAAAATTATCTTTTATTAAATATTCTCTAAAATATTTTCCTAATTCGGGCGATAGAAGTGATAATTCTTCTATTGCTTTGATAACTTTAACATTTTCTATCGATTTTTGATAATTCGTATTTTCTATATAAGTCTCTATATTTTTATCATTTAGAAAATTGATTAATTCTTGATTTTTTAATATTGAAATTGCAATATTCATTTTATCAATTGAAAGATTATCTAAAATTAATTTTAATTGATCATCTTTTAATTTTGAAGAAAATATTTTTTGATTTTTGATTTTTTCATTTTTCACATATATTTTTGATACTTTTTGATTTTCACCTATTTTTCTTTCGATTTCTTTTCTATTAAATAAAATTCCAAAACTTATTAATATTAATAATAATGAGATTATCAATATTAATATTTTCTCCTTTTTCATTATTCTCCCCTTTTGCTATTATTTTTTACTTAATAATATTATACACTATAACTAAAAAATTGTATAAAAAAAAGAGCCTTAGCTCTTTTAAATTTTTACAAAAAATAAAAAAATGGCGCTTCTTGCTGGGCTCGAACCAGCGACAACACGATTAACAGTCGTGTGCTCTACCAACTGAGCTAAAGAAGCACTTTTTTTAAGATTGGCAACTTCCTATCCTCCCAGGGGGCTGCCCC
>JBOFYP010000117.1:0-13707 GCA_051654725.1 Cetobacterium sp. | reverse complement strand
ACAAAAAAAGTTGCAATTACTAAAAAATCATTTTTACAAATTGATTTATCTAAATCTTTTAATGAAAATTTAGTAATTAGTCCTCTTGATTTTAATTCTAACAAAATAAATTTTTACCAACTGTTAAAGAAAATAAAATCTTCAAAAAATGATTCAAATGTTGAGGGACTTGTATTTCTTTTAGATAACAACCTTTTAACTAAAAATCAAATAAGTGAGCTTGGTGATACTCTAAATGAATTTAAAACGAGTAATAAACCAATATACTCTTATGGTTCTTTAATTGATAATAACTCTTTGCTTTTAAGCAGTTATTCAACTGAAAGCTTTATGCCACCTTCTGCATCTACATCTGTTAATATTACTGGATATAGTAAAGAAATTCCTTATTTTAAAAATTTAGCTCAAAAATTAGGAATCGATGTTAATGTTATTCACGTTGGTAATTTTAAAACTTATGGTGAAAATTATGTTCGAAGTGAAATTTCTGAAGAAAATAGATTAGATTTAAAAAGAGTTCTTGATAAAAGTTACTCATACTTTATTCAAGATTTATCTAAAAATTTATCTTTAGACTTCAATTCTGTTAATAATCTAATCTTAAATGGAGATTTAATGGGTGAGTCTTCACAAAGTTTAAAAAAATATAATATGATTACAACTTTAAAATATTGGGAAGACTTTAAAGTAGAAAATAAGATTGAAAATATCACTAATATTGAAAATTACTTATCTTCTACTTCGTCTAATTTTTCAAGTAATAAGATTGCTATTATCTATGCTGAGGGAGAAATTAATTACAATGGAAACAATAATTTAAGTTCTGAATCTATCACTCCTGATAAATTTATTTCTGCTCTTAATACTGCTTCTAAAGATGATAGTATTAAAGGTATTGTTATTAGAGTTAACTCTCCTGGAGGCTCTGCTCTTGCATCAGATATAATTTATAATTCTATAAAAAAAGTTGAAAAACCTGTATATATATCTATTGGAAATGTTGCTGCATCTGGTGGATATTACATCTCTACTGCAGGTAAAAAAATATTTGCCGATAAAAATAGTATCACTGGATCTATTGGAGTTGTTAGCTTAATACCCAATTTTAAAAATTTAACTGAAAAAGTTGGCGTTAATATAAACAATCTCTCTTTTGGAAAATATTCTGATTTATACTCAGTTACATCTGAAATGACAGAAGAAAGAAAACAAAAAATATACTCTTCTAATTTTAAAGTATACGAAGAATTTTTAAGCAAAGTTTCAGTTGGACGTAATTTATCTTTAGAAGAAGTTGAAAAAATAGCTCAAGGAAAAATATGGCTTGGAGAGGAAGCTCTCGATAATGGTCTTATTGATTCGATTGGTGGAATTAATAAAACTATTCAAACTTTGGCAGATGATTTAAATATTTCAGATAATTATATTATTGCAGAAATTGCTTATGAAGAAGACTTAAAATCAATTTTCGAGTCAACTTTTATGCCTATACAAAAAATGTTTTCTTTCAATATTTTAAAGAACTCTGAAAATATTCAAAACTTTATTAAAAAAGAAGATATATTTTTCAAACCACTTCTTTACTCTGAGTTTTAAAATCTATGGTTGAAATATTCAATTAAATTATGATATAATTATATTAATTACACAATATGTTCTAGGAGGGATTAAATTGGTTAGAAAATTAAAAGGACCAAAAACTGGAGGAAACTCTCAATCTGATATTTTAAGACAAGCTCAAGCTATGCAACAAGAGATGCTTGCTGTTCAAGATTCATTAAAAGGAAAAGAAGTTGAAGCTTCTGTTGGTGGAGGAGCTGTTGTTGTTAGAGCTAACGGACAAAAAGATATCGTTTCTATAAAAATTTCTGAAGAAACTATTAAAGATGCTATCGAAGATAAAGAGATGCTAGAAGACTTAGTTCTTTCTGCTGTTACTGAAGCTATGAGACAAGCTGATGAGTTAGCTGAAAAAGAGATGTCTGCTGTTACTGGTGGAATAAACATCCCTGGATTATTCTAATTTTAAATTTTAAGCACTAATACTTATTGTATTGGTGCTTTTTTTTAATCTCAATTTATGTTATAATTATCTTAAAATACTTTGATTATAGGTGGGTTTTTAATGGAAAATAACAAATACAAAAAGTATGGATTAATACTTTACTACTTGCTTAAAATCATTTCTAAAACAATGAAAATAGAGGTCATTAAAAGTCCTGAAATTATAGACAATGAATCTTATGTTTGTGGATTTTGGCATAACAAACTTATTGGAGCTTGTTTAAGTTTTTTAGATTTTTCTAATAAAAAAGCTGTTTTAGCAAGTCCATCTAAAGATGGTGAATTAATATCTATTCCTTGTGAAAAAATGGGATTCACCGTAGTTAGAGGTTCTTCTGGAAAAGATTCTATAAAATCTGTTTTAAAGTTAATAAAACTTGTAAAGTCTGGTTACAGTGCTGGAACTCCATTAGATGGTCCTAAGGGTCCTGTTTATAAAGTTAAACCAGGAATGCTATATCTAGCTCAAAAATCTGGAAAAGCTCTTATTCCTGTAGGAGTGGCTTTTAGTAATAAATGGATTTTTGAAAAAGCTTGGGATAAATTTCAAATGCCTAAACCTTTTTCTAGAATGATTTGTGTTATGGGAGAGCCTATATTTATTCCTGAAGATGCTAATCTTCAAGACTATTTAGAATTAGTTGAAAATTCTCTATCTTCTATGGATAGAATTGCAGAACAAAAATTAAATGAAAAAAAATAAACAGTTTTAAAGGAGATTAATATATGAGTAAAAATTTTTATGTAACTACACCGATATACTATGTTAATGGAGATCCACACGTTGGAAGTGCTTATACAACTATAGCAGCTGACATTTTAGCTAGATATAAGAAATCTAAAGGTTTTGATGTTTTCTTCTTAACTGGTACTGATGAGCATGGACAAAAAGTAGAAGAAGCTGCGAAAGTAAGAAACCTTACTCCTCAAGCTTGGACAGACTCTATGGCTCCTAGATTTATAGATATGTGGAAAGCTCTTGATGTTAATTATACAGATTTTATAAGAACTACTGAGCCTAGACATAAAGATGCTGTAAAAAAGATAATTAAAACTGTTCATGATAAAGGTGATATTTACAAAGGTGAATATGAGGGTAAATATTGTGTTTCTTGTGAAACTTTTGTTCCTGAAAATCAAATTGTAAATGAAAAGCACTGTCCTGATTGTGGTAAAGAGCTAACAACTGTTAAAGAGGAATCTTATTTCTTCAAAATGTCTAAATATCAAGATGCTTTATTAGAACATATTGAAAATAATCCTGATTTCATATTACCACATTCTAGAAAAAATGAGGTTGTTTCATTCATAAAACAGGGGCTTCAAGATCTTTCTATTTCTAGAAATACATTTGAATGGGGAATCCCTATTGAATTTGCTCCAGGACATATTACATATGTTTGGTTTGATGCATTAACAAATTATTTAACTGCTGTTGGATATGAGAACAATTCTGATTTATTCTCTAAATTCTGGAATGATGGTGAAGTTGTACATCTTTTAGGAAAAGATATCCTTAGATTCCATGCTATTATCTGGCCTTGTATGCTGCTTTCTGCTGGAATTAAATTACCTAATAAAATTGTTGCTCATGGATGGTGGACATCTGAAGGTGAAAAAATGTCTAAATCAAAAGGTAACGTTGTTGCTCCAATAGATGAAATTCAAAAATATGGAGTAGATGCTTTCAGATATTGTTTAATGAGAGAGGTTAATTTTGGAAATGATGGAGATTATTCAACACCTTCAATCGTTACAAGAATAAATTCGGATTTAGCTAATGATTTAGGAAACCTTCTTAATAGAACTCTGGGAATGTATGGAAAATATTTCAATGGTGTTGTTACTAAAGGTGAAGTTCTTGAAGAAGTTGATGAAACTGTTAAAGCTCTTTGGAATGATACTATATCTGCTGTAGATCATCATATTAATAGAGTTGAATTCTCTAAAGCTTTAGAAGCAATTTGGAAATTTATCTCTAGAATGAATAAATATGTTGATGAAACTGCTCCTTGGGTTCTTGCAAAAGATGAATCTAAAACAGAAAGATTAGCTACTGTTATGAACTTTTTAGTTCAATCTCTTTATAAAGTTGCTGTTCTTACTGCTCCATATATGCCTACTGCTTCACAAAAAATTTGGAATCAATTAGGATTCTCTGAAAATATTTTAGATACAAATTTAGATTCTATTAATAGTTGGGACCTTTTACCAGAAGGACATATTTTAGGCATTGCTGAACCTATATTCCCTAGACTTGAAGTTGAGAAAAAAGAACCTAAAAAGGATCCTCTTTCAATTAACGAAGATTTAAAAGTTGAAAATCCAATTGAAATTGCTGATTTTGATAAAATAGATATACAAGTTGTTGAAATACTTGAAGTTAGTAATATTGAAGGTGCTGATAAATTACTTAAATTCAAAGTAAAAACTGCTAATGAAGTAAGACAAATTGTTTCTGGTATTGCAAAATACTATCCTACACCATCTGAACTTGTTGGAAAAAAGGTTCTTGCTATTTTAAACCTTCCACCTGTTACTTTAAGAGGGGTACTTTCTCAAGGAATGTTATTAAGTTCTACTGAGAAAAAAAGATTAAAGCTTATCGAAGCTGATTCAACTGTTAAAGTTGGAGCTAAAATAAAATAATTTTTAGGGGGATTCATTGATGAAAAAAGTTACAAAAGCTGTCATACCTGCAGCTGGATTAGGGACAAGGGTTTTACCTGCTACAAAAGCTCAACCAAAGGAGATGCTTGTTATTGTTGACAAACCTTCTTTACAATATATCGTAGAAGAGCTCGTTGAATCTGGAATTACAGATATTGTAATTGTTACTGGAAGAAATAAAAATTCTATTGAGGATCATTTTGATTTTTCATTTGAACTTGAAAATACTCTTGAAAGAGATGGAAAAGTTGAATTATTAAAAAAAATAGATGATATTTCAAATATGGCAAATATTTATTATGTTAGACAAAATCATCCATTAGGTCTTGGACATGCTATCTTAAAAGCTAAATCTTTTATTGGAGACGAACCATTTGTTATCGCATTGGGAGATGACATAGTTTACAATCCTGGAGCTCCTGTTGCAAAACAATTAATTGATGTTTATGAAAAGTATGGAACTAGTGTTATCGGAGTTCAAGAAGTTGAAGATAATGATGTATCTAAATATGGTATTGTTAAACCTTCTGTTACTCTTGACGAAAATACTGTTGAAATGGTAGACTTCATTGAAAAGCCATCTTTAGAAGAAGCTCCTTCAAATTTAGCTTGTCTTGGAAGATACCTTTTAGATGGTGAAATCTTTAAATACTTAGAAACTACTATCCCTGGAAAAGGTGGAGAGATTCAACTTACAGACGCTATTCTACAAATGATAAATGATAATAAAAAAGTTGTTGCTCATAACTTTGATGGAAAAAGATATGATATTGGTAATAAGATTGGCCTTTTAAAAGCTAATATCGAGTTTGGTCTTAGAAATGAAGAAACTAAAGATGACCTTATAAAATATTTAAAAGAGGAAATCAAGTTTTAATGGAGGTTTTTTTTCATGGCTAAATTATTAAAATTTAATGCTGATGCACGAAAAAAATTAGAAAATGGTGTGAATATTTTAGCTGATGCTGTTAAAATTACTTTAGGACCTAGAGGTAGAAATGTAGTTTTAGAAAAAGCATATGGTCCACCTCTTATTACAAATGATGGTGTTTCTATAGCAAAAGAGATTGAACTCGAAGACCCATTTGAAAATATGGGTGCTCAGCTTATAAAAGAGGTTGCTAGCAAGGCTAATGACGTAGCTGGAGATGGTACAACTACAGCTACCATATTAGCTCAATCTATTGTTAATGAAGGTCTTAAAATGGTTTCTGCTGGAGCTAATCCTATTTTTGTAAAAAAAGGAATTGAAAAAGCAGCTAAAAGAGCAGTTGAATTACTTTTAAAGAAATCTAAAAAAGTTCAATCAAATAGTGAAATATTGCAAGTTGCATCAATTTCTGCTGGAGATAATGAAATAGGAGTTCTTATAGCTAAAGCTATGGAAAAAGTTGGAGAAACTGGTGTTATTAGTGTTGAGGAAGCAAAATCTCTTGAAACTTCTTTAGATATTGTTGAGGGAATGGAATTTGAAAAAGGATACCTTTCACCTTATATGGTTACTAATTCTGAAAGAATGGAAGCTATACTAGATAATCCATATATCTTAATTACAGATAAAAAAATATCTACTATGAAAGAATTACTTCCTCTTTTAGAGAAAACAGTTAAAACATCTAAGCCTTTACTAATTATTGCTGATGATTTAGATGGTGAAGCTTTAGCTACACTTGTATTAAATAAAATAAGAGGTACTTTAAATGTTATAGGAGTTAAGGCTCCTGGATTTGGAGACAGAAGAAAAGCTATACTTAAAGATATTGCTGCTCTAACTGGTGGTATTGTCATATCAGATGAACTCGGTATGAAAATTGAGGATGCTGATTTAACTAATCTTGGAAAAGCTAAAAAAATTAAAGTTACTAAAGACTCTACTGTCATCATTGATGGTTTAAGTGATATAAATGAACTGGAAAGTAGAATTTCAAGAATTAAAAACGAACTTTTTCTAACAGAATCAGAATATGATAAAGAAAAGCTTCAAGAAAGATTAGCAAAACTTTCTGGTGGAGTTGCTATTATTAAAGTTGGAGCTGCTACTGAAGTTGAGATGAAAGAGAAAAAATTACGTATTGAAGATGCTTTAAATGCAACTAGAGCTGCTATTGAAGAAGGAGTTGTTCCTGGGGGTGGAGTTGCTTTAACTGAGATTGCTTCTGAAATGAAAGATTTTATTTTAGATGGCGAAGAGGGAATTGGTGCTCAAATACTTATCAAATCCCTATTTACTCCTTTAAAACAAATTGCTATTAATGCTGGTTTAGATGGTGGGGTTGTAGTTGAAAAAGTTAAAAATCTTGATAATGGATTTGGCTTAGATGCTGCATCTGAAAAATATGTTCATATGATAAATAGCGGAATTATTGATCCTACAAAGGTCACTCGTTCTGCCTTACAAAATGCTACATCAATCGCTTCTTTAATTTTAACTACAGAAGTGATTATTGCAAACCAAAAACAACCTATTGGCCAAAATTCAAATGCTAATATGGGGGATATTATATAAAGGGGAGGATTTAAAAATGGATAAATTTACATTAGAAAATTACAACAATTGGTTAGGGTCAGAGTACATTGATTTAGAGGACAGAAAAGATTTAGAAAGCATTAAAAACAACGAAAAAGAGATTGAGGATAGATTCTATACTAATCTTTCTTTTGGAACTGGTGGAATGAGAGGTGTTAGAGGGGTTGGTATCAATAGAATAAATAAATATACAATTAGAAAAGCTACTCAAGGACTTTCTAACTATATTTTAGAATCTGCTGGTAACGAAGCTAAAGATATGGGTGTTGCTATTGCATACGACTGTAGAATAGGTTCTGAAGAATACGCTTTAAACTCTGCTCTTGTTTTAGCTGGTAACGGTATTAAAGCTTATCTTTTTAAATCTTTAAGATCAACTCCTGAACTTTCTTTTGCTGTAAGAGAGTTAAAATGTATTGCTGGAATTGTTGTAACTGCATCTCACAATCCACAAGAATATAATGGGTATAAAGTATACTGGAATGATGGATGTCAAATTATTGAACCTCAAGCTAGTGGAGTAGTTAACAATGTTAGTAATGTTAATTCATTTGAAGATATCAAGCTTATGGATAAAGATTTAGCTGTAAAAAATGGACTTCTTCATTACATTTCAGAAAATATGGATACTGATTTTATTGAAGCTGTTAAAACTCAAACTATTCATAATGAAATTCCTGGAAAAGAAGATTTTAAAATAGTTTACTCTCCATTACACGGAACTGGTGGAAGACCTGTTAAAAGAGTTTTCGAAGAAACTGGATTTAAATCAATCTATATTGTTGCTGAGCAAGAACAACCAGATGGAAACTTCCCAACTTGTTCATATGCTAATCCAGAAGATCCAGCTGTTTTCAAACTTAGTATAGATTTAGCTGAGAAAGTTGGTTCTGAAATCTGTATGGCTAATGATCCTGATGCTGATAGAATTGGGGTTGCTGTAAAAGATGAAGATGGTACTTGGGTTTATCCAAACGGAAATCAAATTGGACTTTTATTAATGAATTACATTTTAGAAAACAAATTAGATTTACCTAGAAATGGTGCTGTTATATCTACTGTTGTTTCTACTCCTATGCTTGATGACGTTGCAAAAGAAAAAGGAATTAAAATTTTCAGAACTTTAACTGGATTTAAATTCATCGGAGAAAAAATAAGAGAATTTGAAGAGGGTAAATATGATGCTACATTCCTAATGGGATTTGAAGAATCTTATGGATACCTTGTAGGAACTCATGCTAGAGATAAGGATGCTGTTGTATCAACTCTTCTTATAGCTGAAATGGCAGCTTACTACAACAGTATTGGGTCATCTATCTCTAAAGAGTTAACTAAATTATATGATAAATTTGGTTACTATAGAGAAGGTATTATAGCTGTTACTAAAAAAGGAAAAGATGGTGTTGAAGCTATCTCTAAAATTATGTCAAGTATGAGAACTGATGTCAATGATTCTTTAATTGGACAAAAAGTTATCTCTAAAAGAGATTTCAATACTGGATACAATGGTTTACCTAAATCAGATGTTGTGCAATTTGTATTAGAAGATAATACATATATCACTGCTAGACCTTCTGGTACAGAACCAAAAATAAAATATTACTTCTGTGTTGTTGGATCAACAGAGAAAGAAGCTAACGAAAAATTAGCAAAAGCTATGAAAGATTTTGAAGCTTTTGTTGGTTAAACCCTGGAGGAACTTATGCTTAGTGGAATGTATATACACATCCCTTTCTGCTTAAATAAATGTAACTATTGTGATTTTTTATCTTTTAAATCTACTGTAGAAGAAAGAGAAAAATATGTAGATGCACTTATTAAAGAGATTAAAATGTATCCTGAATTCGCTCTTGAGACAGTTTACTTTGGTGGAGGAACTCCTTCATTACTTACTCCAGAACAAGTTAATAGAATTTTATCTAATCTAAACTTAAAAGATGGAGCTGAAGTTACTCTTGAAGTTAATCCTAAAACAGTTAATTTAGAAAAGTTTGAACTTTTTAAAGAAGCTGGTATTAATAGGGTTAGTATTGGAATTCAAAGTTTTAATGATGAAAAGCTTAAGTTGTTAGGTAGAATGCACTCCTCTTCTGAAGGAGAGGAGGCTTTCTTCTTAGCTCGAAAAGCTGGATTTGATAATATTAGTTTAGATTTAATGTTCTCTCTGCCTAATCAAACTTTAGAAGATTTAAAAAGTGATTTGAGTCATCTGTTCTCATTAAAACCTGAGCACTTTTCTATTTATTCTTTAATTTGGGAAGAGGGAACAAATTTTTTTGAAAAACTTGAAGCTGGAATTTATAAAGAAACAGATAATGATTTAGAAGCCTCTATGTATGAAACTATTATAAGTGAAGCACAGAATAATGGATACATCCATTATGAAATTTCTAATTTTTCATTGCCTGAAAAAAGAGCTATTCATAATACTAAATATTGGAAAAATGAAGAATATTTAGGTATTGGTATTGGAGCCTCTGGTTATTTTGAAAATATTAGATATAAAAATATCTTAAACTTTCCTGAATATTATGGTAAAATACTAAATAATATAAAGCCAATTTTAGAAGAAGAATTTGTTAATGATCTTGAAAAAGAGATTTATGAATATATTCTAGGATTAAGAATAATTCCTGATGGAATAACTCCGAAAGGAAAGTATATTCCTCTTTGTGATAAATTAGTGAGTGATGGATTTTTGTTAAAAAATAATCTTGTTTATACTTTATCAGAAAAAGGTGTTCTAATGGCTAATGATGTTTTTGATAAATTTATTTAAATATCAGGAGGAGTTTGTGGGAATTTCAAACAATATTAAAAATATCTTGTCGGATATAGATAAGTATTCACCTTATCCAGAAAAAGTTAAATTAGTTTCTGTGACAAAATATGTTGATTCTGAAGTTATAAAAGAAGTTATTGAAGGTGGATCTTATATTTTAGGTGAAAATAAAGTTCAAACTTTAACAAAAAAATATGATGATCTGAAAGATTTTCATTTAAAACATAAATGGCATTTTATTGGAAATCTTCAAAGAAATAAAGTTAAGTATATCGCTTCTTTTATAGATATGATACACTCTGTTAATAAACTCTCTTTAGCTAAAGAGATTAATAAAAAAGCAGAAGAAAACAATAGAAATATCGATGTGCTTATTGAGTTTAATTTATTTGAAGAGGAAAATAAAGAAGGATATCTATATACTGATTTTTTAATTGATATTCCTGAACTTTTAGAATTAAAAAATATTAACATTAAAGGATTTATGACAATGGCACCATATACTGAAGATGAGATACTTCTTAGAGATGGCTTTAGAAAATTGAAAGAATTAATGAGTGAACTTAATACTCTTTATTTCAATGATACGCTTAGCGAACTTTCTATGGGAATGAGCAACGACTATAAGATAGCTCTTGAAGAAGGCTCTACTTTGATACGTGTGGGAACTAAAATTTTTGAATAATTTCGGAGGTTTAAATGAAAATTAATAAAATTAAAAATACTTTTAGAGATATTACTGATAGCCTTGGGCTTACTTTTGATCATGATGATGTACAAGATGAGCAAGAAGTTAATGCTCCATTAACTTTTGAAGTTGACCAAAACCAAGAAAATAACTTTAATACCTTTACTAATCCAACTACTTCAGTTGAAACTAAAATAGTTCCTGAAAAAAGTGACGAAAGTTGTCAAACTATATTTGTAAATCCTAAAAGTTTTGCTGAATGTAGAAAAATTGCAGATTATATAAAAGAAGATAAAGTGGTTACTTTAAATCTAGAAAATGTAAATGGAAAAGATGCTCAAAGAATAATTGATTTTTTAAGTGGTGCAATCAATATTAAAGAAGCTAAATGGATTCCTATTAGTAGTAATGTATTTACATCTGTTCCTAAAAATATAAATTTCTTATATGATGGAAAAAATGATCTAAAACAAAATACTTTTTTAGATATTGACCATGAATAATTAATGGAGGTTATAAAATGAAAGCATTAGCGCTTTTTTCTGGAGGACTTGATAGTGCTCTAGCTATAAAAATTGTAAAAGACCAAGGAATCGAAGTTATTGCTCTTAACTTTGTTTCACATTTCTTTGGTGGTAAAAATGAAAAAGCTGAAAATATGGCTAAACAGCTTGGGGTTCAACTTGAATATGTTAATTTTAGTCATATCCATACTGAAATTTTAAAAAATCCTGTACATGGACGTGGAAAAAATATGAATCCATGTATTGATTGTCATGCATTGATGTTTACGACTGCAGGAAGTCTTATGGAAAAATTTGGAGCTTCTTTCATCATTTCAGGAGAAGTTCTTGGACAAAGACCTATGTCTCAAAATTATCAAGCTTTAGAAAAAGTGAAAGCTCTTTCTCCTGGTCTTGAAAACCTTATTGTAAGACCTTTATCTGCTAAACTTTTACCAGAAAGTGAACCTGAAAGATTAGGATGGGTTGATAGAACTAAGCTTCTTAATATTGAAGGTAGAAGTAGAAAAATTCAAATGGAATTAATGGATAAATTTGGAATTGTTGATTATCCTACTCCTGGTGGCGGATGTCTTTTAACTGACCCAGGATATTCAAAAAAACTTAAAGTTTTAGAGCAAGATGGTCTTTTAGAAGATGAATACTCTAATCTATTCCACCTTTTAAAAGTTGGAAGATTCTTTAGATTTGAAAAAGGAAAATACCTTATTGTTGGAAGAGAAGAAAGTGATAATCTGAAAATAGAAGATTATAAAGCTTTTGGCTCTTTATTTATAAGAGGTAAAGAGGTTCCAGGACCACATATTGTTGGTTTTGGTGAGCTATCTGAAGAGCAAATTAACTTTGCTTTAAATCTTTTCTCAAGATATTCTAAAGTTAAAGGAAGTTGTGAAATTACTTTCCAAATGAACAATGAAGATGTTACTATTCCAACTGTTGATCTTGAAGCTCTTGCAATAAAAGTAAACGAATATCAAATTAGAATGTAATTTTTAAACAGCTAAAAAATATTTTAGCTGTTTTTTTAAATAGACTATAGGAGGTTTAAATATGCTAAATTTTGATTTTTATAATCCTACTCACATTGTTTTTGGAAAGGATACTTTAGAACAATTAGATTCATTAGTTCCTAAAAGTGCAAAAGTTTTAATAACTTTTGGTGGTGGTTCTGTCAATAAATTTGGAACTCTTGACAAAGTAATTAAAAATCTTCCAGGTAGAAAAATTTATCAATTTGGAGGAATTGAACCAAACCCACAATATGAAACTCTTATGAAAGCTGTTGAAATAACTAAAAGTGAAAATATTGATTTTCTTCTTGCTGTTGGTGGAGGTTCTGTTATGGATGGAACTAAATTTATTGCATTAGCTGCCAAATATGATGGAAATTGTTTAGATTTATTAACTCCTGAATTTGATTTAGCTCCTGTTGACTCTGCTATTCCTCTAGGAACTGTTGTAACTCTTCCTGCTACTGGATCAGAGATGAATAATGGTGCTGTTATTAGCCATAATAAATTAAAAGTTCCTGTATTTAGTATGTTTGCTTTTCCTAAATTCTCTATACTTGATCCAAGTTTAACATTTACATTACCTGCAAGACAAGTTGCTAATGGAATTATAGATACATTCATTCATACTGTTGAACAATATGTTACATTTCCTGTAGATGCAAAGTTTCAAGATAGAACATCTGAAGGAATTTTAAAGACTTTAATTGAAATTGGAAAAACAACTCTTGAAGAACCAAACAATTATGATGCTAGAGCTAACCTTGTTCTGTGTGCTACAATGGCTTTAAATGGATTAATTGGTGCTGGTGTTCCTCAAGATTGGACTACACATATGATTGGGCATGAAATAACTGCTATATTTGGAATTGATCATGCAAGAACTTTAGCTATTTTACAACCTGCTATTTGGGAAATTAGAAAAACTCAAAAAAGAGAAAAATTAATTCAATATGCTGAGCGTGTTTGGGATATTCATGAAGAGAATGATGATTTAAAAATTGAACTTGCTATTAATAAAACTAGATTATTCTTCGAAGAACTTGGCGTAAAAACTCATCTTTCTGACTATGATATTGATGAAAAAGGAATAAATGAAATTATAAACTCTCTACACAACAACAAAAGAACTCACCTTTCTGAAACAGGAGATTTATCTTTAGAAATTAGTAGAGAAATTCTTCAAAAAGCATTATAATATTAACTAAGGCTGAGATTAATTTCTCAGCCATTTTTTAAAGAGGTGATAATTTTGAAAATAGATTTACTTAATGAAGCTAACCGTTGCTTAAATTGCAAAAAACCACTTTGTAAAATACATTGTCCTATATCAACAGATATACCACATGTTATCAATTTATTTAAAGATAATAAAATATCTGAAGCTGGCGAAATTTTATTTAATAATAACCCTTTATCAATTTTTTGTGCTATTGTTTGTC
>JBOFYP010000116.1:0-5528 GCA_051654725.1 Cetobacterium sp. | reverse complement strand
TTGGAGAAAAAATTTTAGAAAAAGCTTTAAGAGAATTAGATTTAAAACCTGAATTTAAATTTTTACCTTATGAACTTTGTCCAGAACCTGCTCCTCAATCAGTTGTAAATTCAAATAATAAAAGTTATTTTATAAACAATATTGGTAATTGGGCAAAAAATGAAAATATAGATGTTAATTTTCCAACTGTTAATCCAAAGCCTAGAACTGCTCTTGCTTTTGAAGGATTATATACTGCTGAAAAATATGGTAAAGGTCTCGAATATATTAGAGCTGTTTTAGATAGTTACTGGATAGATAATAAAGATATTGGTAATATCAATATCTTAACAGAGATTGCAACCTCTGTTAAACTTCCAAGAGAAGAATTTTTTGATTCATTATCGAGTGGAAAATTTAAAGAGGAACATAAAAAATTAAACTCTGAACTTTCAGATTATGATTTTGAAGTTGTTCCAACATTTTATATAGATGATTTACAGTTAGATACCTTCCCTAGAACTTTTGAAGAGTGGAAAAATATTTTAAAATAGAAAAAAAGAAGCTATCATAAACAACATGATAGCTTCTTTCAATTAATATATTCTATATCCCATCGATGCTAATTTTTCTCTTACTCTCTCTTGGTGATCTTTATCAAAGCATTCTAAAACAAAACTTGCTTCTTGAGAAGTAATTCCTAAGTTTGCACTATACATTGTTTGATTAACAGTTAAAATATTAGCATTCATCTCACAGATAGCTCCTACAACCTTTATCATCTCTCCAACTTTATCAGATAATTCTACTGAAAATGCATATCTTCTTCCCTCTAACATAAGAGCTTTATTTAAAACCCTCTCAATTAAATTGATATCTATATTTCCACCTGATATTACTGCACATACTTTTTTATTTTTAACATTAATCTTTTCTGCTAAAATAGCTGCCACTGCTGTTGCTCCAGCACCTTCTGCTACAACCTTACTCTTTTCCATTAAGAATAGAATAGCTTTAGCTATCTCATCTTCTGTTACAGTTATTATCTCATCAACACACTCTTGTACAACTTTAAATGGTTCACATCCAGCTTTTCTAACTGCTATTCCATCTGCTATAGTAGGTTTTGTTGATATTTCACAAACCTCTTTTCTAAAAACAGCTTCAGCCATAGACGCTGCATGAGCAGCTTCTATTCCTATAACCTTAGCTTCTGGTCTTAGTGATTTTATAGCTTTAGCTATTCCACTTATTATTCCACCACCACCAATAGGTACTAAAACAACATCTACATCAGGAATATCCTCTAATATCTCTAATCCAATTGTTCCTTGTCCAGCCATAACATATTTATCATCAAAAGGATGCAAGAAAGTAGCTCCTGTTTCTTTTTGAATCTCTATAGCTTTTCTATAGGCATCATCGTAAACTTCACCTTCTAAAATAACTTCAGCTCCGTAAGATTTTGTTGCTGCTATTTTAGCTAATGGTGCTGTTGCTGGCATAACTATTGTTGCTTTTATTCCTTGTGCTGCTGCTCCTAATGCAACTCCTTGAGCATGATTTCCTGCTGAAGAAGCTATAACACCAGCTTCTCTCTCCTCTTTCGAAAGACTTGCTATTTTATTTAAAGCTCCTCTTAATTTAAAAGAACCTGTTTTTTGCAAATTTTCTAATTTAAAAAAAACTGTATTTCCAGTTAACTCTCCAAGAGTAAAACACTCTACTATCGGTGTTCTCTTTAAAGAATCTTTTATTGTTTCATTAGCTTTTAATATATCATCTAAAGTAAACTTTTGATTCATAATATCCCCCTCGAAATTCATTTTTATATAACTTTTTATAATTTCATTATATATTTTTAGTATGAATTTTTCAAGATTTTTTTAGTTCTTTTGATTTTTAGTTATATTATATATTGAGAACATCAAAAATGCTGCACTAATAAATTGAATTGGTGATAATATTCTTTTATTAAATATATAATCAAATAATATTGATGAAACTGGGAAACAAAGCTCACACATTGTAGCTACATTTGCTTTAATATGTCTTAATCCAATATAATATAATATTATAGCTCCACTTCCTGTTGTTAATCCTATTATTACAAATATTATCCATTGCTCTAAATTTGTTTTAAAAAAGAAATCTAAATTTTTATTAGATACAACTATTAAACCTGTTATAATTGACGTAAATAGATATCTTGTATAAACAGCTGTTCTAAATGATGAATTTGTTAAAATCTTTTTTCCAAATACAGTTGAACTTCCAAATGAAAATGCTGCTACTATGGCATATAAACTAGCTAGCCCAACATTATCTCCAGCTTCAAAATGTGGTAATGTAAATTCGAATGTAAGTAAGTAACCACTTATTAATGCTAATATAGCCCAAGAGACAAAATTTTTACCCACTTTTTCTCCCAATAACAGTTTTGCTAAAACAATCGCAAATACAGGTTGTAATTTTTGTAAAAGTGTTACTACTGTCAAATGGTTAAAATTAACTAAAAACAATGCTTTAACTATTGATAGTGTTCCTAAAGTTCCACCAAATAAAGCTATCAAAAAGTAAAAAAAGAGATCTTCTCTACTTAATTTTTTTATATTAGTAAACTCTTTTTTTCCAAATAGTATAGTCATTCCCAATAAAGGTAAAAGATGAAGCACAAAAACTACATAAGCTACATCTAATTTAAATAATCTCGGTGTTAGAACTATTCCATCAAATCCCCACATTGTTGCTGCCAAGCAAATTAACCCAGCTCCAAAGTGCTCTTTTTTTAGATTAACCACTTTTTCCTCCTAGAAAAATAATGTTGTTTGATTGGTTTCACTTAATGCTTCTATACAATTAAACTCTTTCAATTTATCAACAGTTGTTTGAGAAGTTTTTGTTCTTCTTTTTAAATCTTCATAAGAGATAAATTTACCTAACTCTCTCTCTCTTAAAATATTATCCATTACAGAAGCACCTAATCCATTTAAAGCCATCAATGGAACTCTTATTTTACCATCTTCTATTATAAATTTACTTCCATGAGATTTATATATATCTAAATTTAAAAATTCAAACCCTCTAGCATGCATCTCTATAATAATTTCACACACAGCTAATTGCGCCTTCTTTTTAACATCTAGCTTCGGCTCTCTATTTAATTCAGCTATTTTTTGTCTTACTGTATCTAAATCTTTCATCATTTCAAAATCAAAATCTTCTACTTTTCTACTTAAATATGCAGCATAAAAAGCTAATGGATAATGAACTTTAAAGTATGCTATTCTCATAGCCATCATAACGTACGCAACAGCATGTCCTTTAGGGAACATATATTTTATTCTTCTACAAGACTCTATATACCATTCTGGAACTCCATGCTCTTTCATCAAATCAGAGTACTCTTTCCATTGAGCTACATTTTTACTTGGTTGCCCTTTTCTTACAAACTCCATTATTTTAAAGGCAGTACCTTTTTCAATTCCTTGATCTATAAGGAAGTTCATAATATCGTCTCTTACAGATATTATCTGAGATAGAGTAGCTTTTCCTTCTCTAACAAACTCTTGGGCATTGTTTAACCAAACGTCTGTTCCGTGAGATAGTCCTGATATTCTTACTAGCTCTGCAAATGTTGTTGGCATTGTATCTAACAGCATCTGTCTAACAAATCCAGTTCCAAATTCTGGAACTCCATAAGTTCCAATAACTGAACCTATCTGTTCCTTCGTTACACCTAATGATTCTGTTCCTGAGAATATTTTTAATGTTTTCGGATCAGCTAAAGGAATATCATAAACATTTACTCCAGTATATTCTTGTAACATTTTTATTGTTGTTGGATCATCGTGACCTAGTATATCTAATTTTACAAGCTGTTCATCCATTACATGATAATCATAATGAGTTGTTGTTGAATCACTATTTTGGTCATTTGCTGGTCTTTGAACTGGGCAAAATTCATAAATTGAATTCCCTTGTGGCACTACTATCATTCCACCTGGATGCTGACCTGTAGTCTTTTTAGCACCCTCACATTTTTGAGCCATTCTCATAACTTCTGCTCGTCCTGACATCATATCATGGTCTTCAAAGAATTTTCTTACATAACCTTCAGCATTTTTTTCTGCTAATGTAGATATTGTTCCTGCTTTGAATACATTGCTTTTTCCAAATAAATCTTCACAATATCTATGAATTTCAGACTGATATTCACCAGAGAAGTTTAAATCTATATCTGGAACTTTGTCTCCATCAAATCCCATAAAAACTTCGAATGGGATTGAATGTCCATCTTTTTTCATCTTTTTTCCACACTTTGGACAATCTTTATCTGGTAAATCGACTCCTGCTCCCTCTCTCTCTATAAACTCTGAGTGTTTACAGTTTGAATCAGTACATAAATAGTGAGGATAAAGTGCATTAACCTCTGTTATCTCCATCATATATGCAACTATTGATGAACCTACAGAACCTCTAGAACCAACTAAATATCCATTATCAAGTGATTTTTTAACTAACTTTTGAGCTGATAAATATAATACAGAGAACCCATTTCCTATAATGGCTTTTAATTCTCTCTCTATTCTAGCTTCTACATTTTCTGGTAAAGGATTTCCATACAACTCATAAGCTTTAGAATATGTCATATCTCTAACAATATTTTCAGCATTATCTATTTTTGGTGGATAAAAACCACTAGGGATAGGTTGAACTTTTTCTATCATATTATTTATCTCATTTGTTGCATCAACAACAATCTCTTTAGCAATATCCTCTCCTAAGTAGCTAAATTCTTCTAATAATTCATCTGTAGTTCTAAAGTAAAATCCATTATCTACTCTATATTGATTAGCCCTAAATACGCTACCACTTCCATAAAGAAGAATAGATCTTATTTTATGATCTTCTTTTTCTAAATAATGTACATTTGACGATGCTGTTACAATTTTTCCAGAATCTTTTGCTAAATCATACATATATTTATTCATTTTTTCAACATCTCCGAATGATGCTATTGCACCAGTCTCATCGTTATCTAAATATTCTGAAAAACAGATTCTAGGTTGTAGTTCAACATAATCATAAAA
The DNA here is from genome assembly GCA_051654725.1 of Cetobacterium sp. Classification (GTDB taxonomy): domain Bacteria; phylum Fusobacteriota; class Fusobacteriia; order Fusobacteriales; family Fusobacteriaceae; genus Cetobacterium_A. The sequence continues at coordinate 456 of JBOFYP010000116.1, read as the reverse complement.
CTTTAAACATCTTTCAACTTTAGGTAGATCGTTTCTAAAATATGCTTCTGACAACTCTCCGCTATTTGCAAAATGAATTGAAGTTGGTGCACCTATTATTAATCCTTCTCTATTTTTTTCTAAAACTGTTTTTAGTATTCTAGGTTTTTTATTTCCGAAATAATCAATATGAGCTTCTGAAATAAGTTTATATAGATTTTTTAACCCTACTAAATCTTTTACTAATACCATCACATTTCTTATATCTTGTTTTCTAAAGTTTAGTGGAAAACCACCTGTCATTTCGAGTTGATTTTTAACACCTATATCCAGATATCTTTCTAAGAATATTGCAAACATAGCTGCTGTTGCTTGTGAATCATCAACCGCTCTATGATGATTTTCTAATGCAACTTTTAAAAATTTTGTCATTGGTTTTAATCCATAACCTTTTTGATTTGGATATAAATCTCTTGC
>JBOFYP010000115.1:0-1455 GCA_051654725.1 Cetobacterium sp. | reverse complement strand
TTTCAGGAAATAGAATATTATGTCTACTCAATGCTTTTCCCATTTTTCACCTCATATTTTTTCACATATTATACACCAACAACACACTATACACAATATGTGTTTTAAAAAAAAGTTGATTTTTGAAAAAGAAAGGTTTGAACATATCTCTACAAAATAGTTGAAAGTTTTCCTTTTTTTCATGGTTAAAAAGTGATATAATATTTCTGTAAAAATAAAAATCTTAGGAGGGAAAGATGAAGGAAGACTTGCAAATTGTTCAGCAAAGATACGAAGATGATGAAATTGATCTATACGAATTGATTGAAATCATGGTTAGACGTAAGATGACAATAGTTCTAACAGCGGTGCTTTGTACAGTTTTAGCTTTAGGTGCAGCGTTGTACGTGAGAGCTAATAAGTCTGATTATTTAATCAAAAATATTGTGCTATTACAAGAAAGTTTTGGATTAAAAGGAGTAAATCCTATTGATGTCGACGGTATTCTTTTACAGGATGCTAATGTAAAAAAATTACTAGAAAACGATTCTTTAAAAGCAGAGTATTTAAAGAGAACAGCCGAAGAGTTTAGAAACACGAACAGCGAAAGAAAGTTCTTAGAGAAAGTATTAACAGTAACAAAAGATGAGAAAGCACCGAATTCAATAACTATAAAAGCTGAAGTTATCGACAATGAAGAGAGCACGAGAGAGGTTATAAAGAGCTATATTGAGATAGTTAAATCTCGTGATAATGCAAAAGAGATAATAGAGGCAGAAAAAGTTGTTAGAACTAGAGAGTTAGCAGAAGCTGAAAAAGAGGTAGACCTTATTCAGAACCAATTATTAACTATATTCAAAAATGATGCTGATTTAAGAGCTTTAAAAGCAGAGGAGAAAAGTGCATTTTTAAGTTTTAAATATCCAGCACTTATGCTTAAAAGAGCAGAAGCTGAAAGATATTACAACACATATTCAGCTGAGTTAACTAGATTGAACACTCTAAATACTAGATATGATATAATAAGAGAGAATACTGATATCTATATTGAAGAGGGAAAAAGTAAGGCGAAGCTGATATTAGCAGTTGGAGCTGTACTTGGAGTTTTCCTAGGAATTATGTTCGCATTCTTAAAAGAGTTCGTGGATGGATATAAGAAAAGATATAAGAGTTAGATTGGGGGGAGAGATGTGAAGCATAGTCAAAATGCTAAAGGTAGAATTCTGTATACAGCAGCTCTATTTTTAATCTATGAATGGATGATAAAACATATGAGATTAAGTGTAAATACATCTGTATATGGACTATTTTTCATACTAATTCTTTCGTATTACATTTTTGGTATATTCACATTAAGAGAAAGATATAGCATTAGGGATGTTCTGATATCATCTATACTAAATGGACTCATATTTTTTATACTCTTAATCTTCCATAAGAAACCAGAGATAATAATCTATTGTTTAAGTTATACAG
>JBOFYP010000114.1:0-7136 GCA_051654725.1 Cetobacterium sp. | reverse complement strand
ACTAATGCATCTAACTCTCCACAAACTTTTATCACTCTTATATCTTCTACTGTTTTTTCGATTATTTCAAAATTTGTTGTCATTACTATACTTCCTCCTTAACTTTTTTTTCTACTTTTATTTTTGTTCCGTTGATTTTTTTCTCTACTTTAAAAGTATCTGCCATAGCTTTCGCCAAGAAAAGACCCATTCCACCTTCATCTTTACTAATTTTAGATTCATCAAATCCAATTCCGTTATCCTCCACAACCAAATGAATAACGTCATTATTTTTTTGAAGCTCTATAATTATATCACCAGATTTATACTCATAGCCATGCTCTATAACATTTGTAGCTAATTCATCTACAATAGATAGTATTTTCATAATATCTTTCTGCTCTACTTTTTGATGTTCTAAATATGTTTTAGTCATTGCTCTAATGATAGAAAGATTCTTTAAAGAGGATGGGACATACAGTTTTATTTCATTCTGCATTTTTTCACCTGCTCTCTGTAAATTTGGTTATTTTCCAATCACCATTTAAATATTTGTATTCTACATTAAAATAAAATACTTCTTCACTAAACCTCAATCCAATCGTATTTTTACCTAAGGTTTTTACAATTATAGGTTCTGTAAAGTAGAACTTAACTTTAGATAAATCATATTCTGTCAATTTACTTATACCATATCTTTGAGACAGTGATACATCTAAGCTATTTTTAAGCGTAGTTAAGTCATTTTTTTTCAAATCTTTTTCTAACAGCTCTAATTTAGATAATAATTTTTTTTCAATATTATACAAATTTTCTTCACTCATTTTGTCCAAACTTGAACAAGAAGCAGTCAAAATAATTAAAAACATAACATAAATCTTCTTTATCATCCAGCACTTCCTTTTAAAGCTTTTCTGTACAATGATACCATACGAATACTTTTTTATCAAGAATATTCTTTTATCTATTTTTGCTAAATCATATGCTAATTAAGGCTTTATAAGCTCTTGAATCTTTCTAGTATATCTAAAATTATTTCATCTTGAGTTAATATATCTAAATCATACCAAACATATTCTTGATCATTTTTAAACCAAGTAAACTGTCTTTTTGCATAATTCCTAGAGTTTTTCTTTATCAAATCTTTAGCTTCATCTATTGTTATCTCATTATTTAAGTAAGAAATTATCTCAGTATATCCAATTATATTTATCTTTTTAAGAATATCTCCATACTTTTGGTAAAGATATTTTACCTCTTCTAAAAGACCATTTTTCATCATTAAATCTACTCTCATATCTATTCTTTCGTAAAGATATTTTCTATCTCTCTCCAAACCAATTTTCAAGAATTTAAAATTATTACCCTTTATATTTCTTTTAGATAATATTGAAAACTTTTCTCCTGTTTGGTAAAAAACTTCTACAGCTCTTTCTACTCTTCTTTTATTATTCGGATGAATATTCTCTGCGCTTTCTGGATCTACCTCTTTTAAAATTTGAAAAAGTCTTTCTCCATCTTCTTGCATTAATTTTTCTCTTATCTTTTCGTCACTTTCAGGTAAATCTGATAGTCCTCTTATTACTGAATCTATATAGAGTCCTGTTCCTCCTACTATTAGCATATTTTTATTTTCATTTTTATTTAAAATATCATTAACTTTTCTTTGATAGTCTCCAACACTATATTTTTTTATTGGTTCTAATATATCAATCATATGATGTTCTACGTTCTGCATCTCTTTTTTTGTTATTTTAGCTGTTCCTATATCCATTCCATTATATACTTGTGCTGAATCAGCTGAAATAATTTCTGCTTTTAAAATTTGTGCTAATTTGATTGATAATTCTGTTTTTCCTACTCCTGTAGGTCCTGCTATAACTATACCTTTCAATTTTTCACCTCTTTTATAATTTTAATACAAAAAAGCTGAACCTAGTGGCTCAGCTTAAATAAATAACTAATTACTCAACAAATTCAAATTCTGTTTCAGCAATTCTTACTGTATCTCCATCTTCAACTCCAGCATCTTTCAACGCATCTTCTAATCCTAAAGTTCTAAGCATATGTAAGAATGTTACTACCGATTCTTCTTCATGAGTTATTATATACTTAGCTAATACTCCATCTACAATAGATCCATCTACAACGAATACTCCATCTTCATCTTCTGTTACAGTAAACGGTTCTTTTTGAACTCTGTTAGCTCTTAAAACTTCCATAATATTTGCTTCTTCTTCTAACTCTTCTCTTGGTGTATCTTGTAATACGTGCCAAGTTCTATTTAAAACCTCTTTTAATCCATCACCTAAAATAACAGATACTGGGAATACTTCGTTTCCTTTTGATTCTACATAGTTTTTAAACTCTTCATATTTTTCCATATCCCATATTAAATCCATTTTATTAGCTAATATGATTTGTTTTTTTCCTGCTAATTTTTCACTGAATTTTGTTAATTCATTATTTATTCTTTCATAATCTTCAATTGGGTCTCTTCCTTCGATTCCAGCAACATCTATTATGTGACATATCATTTTACATCTTTCTATATGTCTTAAGAATTTATCTCCTAATCCTACACCTTCATGTGCTCCCTCTATTAATCCAGGAATATCAGCAACAACGAATGATCTTTCTTCTCCTAGTCTAACTACACCTAATTTTGGTTCTAAAGTTGTAAAGTGATAATTTCCTACTTTAGATTTTGCTGATGATATTTTATTTATTAAACTTGATTTTCCTACAGATGGATATCCAACTAAAGCAACATCTGCTAAAAGTTTTAATTCTAATTTAACTTTTAATTCTGCTCCTTCTTTACCTTTTCCAGCCATTGTAGGCGTTCTTCTAACTGAAGTTTTGAAGTTTGTATTCCCTAAACCTCCTCTTCCTCCTCTTAAAAGAACTCTTTCTTCACCTAAATTATTCATATCTAAAAGCAATTTTCCTGTTTCAATATCTCTTACTTGAGTTCCAACAGGTACTTTTATTACTAACGAGTCTCCAAATTTACCAAACATATTCTTTTTTGCACCATTTTCACCATTTCTAGCTTGGAACAATTTTTTATATTTGAAATCGATTAGAGTATTAATATTTGAATCTGCAACAAATACTAAATCTCCACCTCTTCCTCCATCTCCACCGTCTGGTCCTCCAAATTGTATACATTTTTCTCTTCTAAAAGTAGCCGCACCGTCTCCACCGTTTCCTGCTTTTACTGTTATAATTACCTCATCTATAAACACAGTTATCTCCTCCACTATCTTTCAAATCTATATTACCAATAATAATCCATTTAAATGCGTTAATCATTATATTCTACACTTTTTTCTAATATTTTGCAATGAATTTTAGTATGTTTTTATTTAATATTTATGTTGTTTTATGTTAGAATTACTATATACATATTTTTTTTATTTAGGAGGATTTTATGAATAGTTTTGGTTCTCTTTTTAGAGTACATATTTATGGGGAATCTCACGGCTCTGGTGTCGGTATTTTAATTGATGGAATCCCCGCTGGTATAAAGCTTAATGATGAAGATTTTATGAATGATATTTCTAAAAGAAAATCTGGAAAAATTGGAACTACTCCTCGAACAGAGGAAGATATTCCTAAAATTTTGTCTGGTATATTTAATGGATTTACTACTGGTGCTCCTTTAAATATTTTTTTTGAAAATAACAATACTAACTCTAAAGTTTATTCTGACTTTAAATCACACCCTAGACCAGGTCATGCTGATTTTTCTTCAACTAAAAAATTTTTGGGATTTAATGATCTTAGAGGTGGAGGACATTTCTCTGGAAGATTAACATTAGGACTTGTTGCTGCTGGTGTTATTGCTAAAAAAATTTTAAGCAATGTTATATTTAAAACTGAAATTGAAACAGTTGGACTATTAGATAAAAATAATTTTGAGTCTAATTTAGAGAATTATCTTTTGGAGACATCTAAAAATGGTGATTCTTTGGGTGGGACAATATCTTTAACTGTCAAAAACTTACCTTGTGGATTAGGAGAACCTTTTTTCCATTCTGTTGAATCTGTTTTAGCTAGTATGATTTTTTCTATTCCTGGTATCAAAGGAGTAGAATTTGGGGCTGGATTTAAAGGAACTAAATTTTTAGGTAGTTATTTTAATGATTCTTTTATTGATGAAAATGGTAAGACATCTTCAAATAATAATGGGGGTATCAACGGGGGGATAACTAATGGAAATGATATTTTTCTTAAAATTGCAGTTAAACCAACCTCAAGTATTTTTAAAGCTCAAGAAACATTTGATTTTAGCAAAAATTTAATATTACCTTTAGAAATAAAAGGAAGACATGATGTTGCATTTGTTTTAAGAGTTCCTATTGTTCTTGAAAATGCTGTTGCAATTGCTCTTGCTGACCTTTATTTACAAAGTACAAAAAATATTTAGGAGGATTTTATGTCAAAGCGAACTAATTACATAGATTGGGATGAATATTTTATGGGAGTTGCTATTCTTTCAGCTAAGCGTAGTAAAGACCCTGGAACTCAGGTTGGAGCATGCATTGTTACTCCTGATAAAAGAATTGTTGGGGTTGGATACAATGGACTTCCTTCAGGTTGTTCTGATGATGAGTTTCCTTGGAATAGAGATGGAGATTTTCTAGATAGTAAGTATGCTTATGTTTGTCATGCTGAATTAAATGCTATTTTAAATAGCACTAAAAATTTAAAAGGATGTACTATTTATGTAGATTTATTCCCTTGTAATGAGTGTGCTAAAAGTATTATTCAAAGTGGAATTCATGAAATTGTTTACCTTTCTGATAAATATAGTGATACAGATTCAAATATTGCATCTAAAAAACTTTTAAATTCAGCTAAAATTAAATTTAGACAACTTGAACCTAAATTTGATGAACTTACTTTAAACTTTAAAAAATATTAATTGGAGGAAATCGTATGGGTAATACTTTAAGTCGATTAGAAGAGTGGATTAATTCTCTTACACATTATTTTGGTGCTGCATTAGCCCTAATTGGTACTGGAGCTCTTTTAGTTCATTCTTTAAAAACTGGTAATATAGGTTATGTTATTGGTTCTATGGTATTTTGTTTTTCTTTAGTATTACTATATACTATGTCTGGAACATATCATATTTTATATGTTGGTAAAATCAAAAAAATATTTAAAATTTTAGATCATTCTGCTATATATATTTTAATCTCTGGTTCTTATACTCCTTATTTACTGGGAGTATTTGATGGGAAAATAAAATGGATTCTTTTTTTTACTCAATGGGGAATGACTCTTGTTGGAATTATATTTAAAGTCTTTTTCACTGGTAAATTTAATCTGCTTTCTACTTTGATCTATCTTTTTATGGGATGGATGGTTATGTTTGTTTTTAAAGATTTAAAAGAGTTGGCTACACCCCTTTCTTTAAAACTTTTAATCTTTGGTGGAATTAGTTATTCTATTGGTACAATTTTTTATCTTATGAAAAATAAAAAGTTTGCTCATGGAATATGGCATCTTTTTGTTTTAGCTGGTAGTATTTTCAATTATTTTTCAGTATATTTTTTAATATAATTTTATATGAGGAGCTAATAATTGCAAAGTTTAAACTCAAAATTTGAAAAACAAAGCATATTTATAACTATTTTAAGATTTAGCATCCCTTCATCTTTTGGAGCTATAATTGGAATGCTTTGTGTTTTAACAGATAGATATTTTATTGGTCAAGTTGCTGGAAGAGATGGTATGGCTGCTATTGCACTAGTTTTTCCCTATGCTATGATTATTAATAGTTTTAGTTTTGCTTTTTCTGGTATATCTATAATCATAGGGATGAAACTCGGGCAAAAAGATAATATTGGTGCAAATAAAATTCTAAATGTTGGATTTTTATGGATTTTTATAGTTGGAGTTATTTTAACAATATTTCTCTTCTTATTTAATTCAACAATATTGAATATTTTAGGAGCTAATAAAAATAATATCTCTTTTGCACTTCAGTATACAAAGTTTTTAATTCCTATTACAACTTTCCAAATTATTTTAGGTCAAAGTAGTTTAATAAGAGGAATCGGCGATACTGTTACTGCTATGGGAGTAAATATTTTCACAGGTCTTTTCAATGTAATTTTAGATTATATTTTCATTATTAACTTGGATATGGGAATTGAAGGTGCTGCTTTAGCTACTTTAATCGCTACTGCTTTAAGTGCTCTATACATAATTTTATATTTTATAAAATCAAGTATTATTTCATTTTCAGTGAAAGATATCTCCTTAGATTTTAGTATTTTAAAAGATATCTTTAAAATTGGAAGCCCTCGATTTTATAATCAAATTTTACAATCTTCTGTTATAGCAATTACGAATAAACAAGCAGGAGTTTATGGTGGTGATATTGCTACTGCTGCTATTGGAATTATTTCAATTTGTAGAAGTGTTATTAATACTAGTTTACAAGGTTTTAATCAAGGTACTGCTGCTATTATATCTTACACATTTGGTGCTGGGAATTTTAAAAGAGTTCAAAAGGTTGTTAAAATTCAATTAATTACTGTTACTAGCGTATCAACTTTATTAGTTTTTCTTTTACTTTCTAATAGTGATAAAGTTGTTAGTACATTTGTTAAAAACGATCCTACTTTAGTAAAATTTACAATCTCTGCTATGACCTTAAACCTGTTTTTAATGCCATTTACAGCTATTTTTTTAGCTTGTAACAACTTTTTTCAATCTATAAAAGAAAGCGTAATTGCTACTCAATTTTTCTTAATTAGAATTTTAGTTTTGAACATTCCACTTATTTATATTTTAGGATATTTCTTTAAAGAAACAGGAGTTTGGTTAGCTTTTCCAATCTCTGATACTTTAGTTGCACTTGGAATGTTTTATTTAACTCAAAAAAAAATAAGAAAGTTATCTATATATAATTGAGTTTAGAGAAAAACTATGTTATAATAATTTATAATTTAATAATTGGGGATGCAAAGGTTTCGACAGGGTTGTGAGGTTATAGGTAGCAGGCCAGGTTGACCGCTGTGAGAGGTCAACTCATCGTTTAGATGGAAACAATAATTACGCTTTAGCTGCATAATGTCAGCTCACCTCTGAACATTCTCTTCTGTAGGAGCGTTCAATCAAGGTGTCACTTAAAT
>JBOFYP010000113.1:0-20493 GCA_051654725.1 Cetobacterium sp. | reverse complement strand
AATAGTCTAATTTCATATTCTGGAACAATAGTGATTTTTCAACTTTTCCAAGCATAACAACCTCTTTAATATCATTTAAGAGTAAATACTTTGTTATCTCTCCAATTTGACCAATATTAAAATTTTTAAAATTTTTATGAAGTTTTATCTCTTCTTCAATAGTTTCAAAAAGACCAATTAAGTATACCTCTATTCCTTTAGATTCTGCTTCTCTAAGGAAATATAGAGGTAACTTTCCGTTACCTACTATTATTCCAACTCTTTTCATTATCTTGTAATCCCCCTATTACTACCTTTAATAAAGTCTACAAGATATTGAATATTTTTATCTTCTGAAAATTCTGTTTCTAGTTGCAATAATGCATCTTTTAATGGAGCACCATTTCTAAATATAATTCTATATGCTTTTTTTAGATTTGAACGATCCTCTTCTGTGAATCCTTTTCTTCTTAATCCAACAGAGTTTAAACCTCTTATAACAGCTTTATTTCCCTCAGCCATTACAAATGGGCATATATCTTGGTTTATTGCACTTCCTCCACCAATCATAGAATAAGAACCTATTCTACAAAACTGATGAACAGGTGTTAACCCACCTATTATTGCAAAATCATCAACTGTAACGTGACCCGCTAAAGTAACTCCATTTGCTAATATACAATTATCTCCTACTATAACATCATGTGCTACATGGACATACGCCATCAATAAATTATTTGAACCAATTTTTGTTTCCCATCTATCATCAGTTCCTCTATGTATAGTAACAAACTCTCTAATACTATTATTATTCCCTATTATTGTTTTTGTTGGTTCATCTCTATATTTTAAATCTTGAGATGCTTTTCCAATTGAAACAAAAGAATAAATTGTATTGTCTTCTCCGATTTCTGTAATCCCTTCGACTACAACATGAGATTGTAACACTGTATTTTTTCCTATTTTCACATCTTTACCTACTATACAATAAGGACCAATCTTTACTCCTGATTCGAGTATTGCTCCCTCTTCAATTATAGCAGTACTATGAATTTCATTCACTATTTTTTCACCCTACTCTCTATTTTTCCATAATAGTAAACGTAAATGATGCTTCTGTTACTACTTTTCCATCTACTTTTGCTACTCCAGTAGCTTTTACTATATTTCTTCTTAATTTAGTTACTTCTACTTCATATATCAATTGATCTCCAGGTCTTACTGGTGCTTTAAATTTCACATTTTCTATAGCTGCAAAATATGGCACTTTTTCTCCAGTATCATCTAAAACTAATACACCTAAACACTGTGCTATTCCTTCAACTATTAAAACACCTGGCATTATAGGATGTCCTGGGAAATGTCCATTGAAAAATTCTTCATTAATTGTTACATTTTTTAATCCAACTATTTTTAATGCTTCTTTATCCATTTCTAAAATTCTATCAACTAATAAAAATGGGTATCTGTGTGGTATTCTTTTCATTATCTCCATAACATCTAACATAAACTTTCCTCCTGATTGTTAAGTAATTTTGCAAATTCTATATCTAAAGCATGACCTGCTTTTATAGCTATTATATGACCTTTAATCTGTTTATTTAGAACTTTGAAATCTCCAATTAAATCTAAAATTTTATGTCTTACAAATTCATCTTCAAATCTTAATCCACTCGGATTTAGGACACCATCTTTTTTTACAACTATAGCATTTTCTAAAGTTCCACCTAAAGCTAAATTGTTTTTCTTTAAATATTCCACCTCATAATCAAATCCAAATGTTCTTGCATTTGCTATCTCTTTTTTATAAGATTCAGAATCTAATATAATCTCTAACATTTGAGATTTTAAAAATGTATGGTCAAATTTTATAGTATAAGTTATCTTATATCCATCAAATGGTAATGCTATTATATGCTTATCTCCTACCGTTAAACTTGTTGGTTTTTTTATAACTATCTCTTCTACATCCTCTTGAAGTTCTGTTGTTCCAACATTTTCTATAACATCTAGAAATACTCTGGCACTTCCATCTCCAATAGGCAATTCATTTCCATCTAACTCCACTACTAAATCTGTTATTCCAGAAATATAAAGAGCTGATAAAAAATGCTCTATTGTATAAACTGCTGCTCCAAATTCATTTTTTAAATTTGTTCCTCTTGTTAAATCAAAAGTATTATCTAAATTCATGAAAATTATATTCTTTCCTTCTTCTAAATCAACTCTTTTGAAAACTATTCCACCCTCGTGAGCAGGAACCAATTTCATTTTTATTTCCTCTCCTTTATGAAGTCCAATTCCGTTATATTGAACCTCTTTATTAAGAGTTTTTCTTTTCATATTTTGCTCCTTACTATAAAATTTATGCTTTTGTTAAAAATTTTGTAGCTAAAATTATAGCGATATCTCTTTTCCCATCTACAAATTGAACACCTAATTTTTTTTCTGATATCTCTACTACTTTTCCTAATCCGAATTTTGAATGTATAACCTTTTCACCCATAGAGAATGGTGAATTTGAAATGTTTTTTAATTTTTTCAAATCATTTGCATCTATTACATTTTTATAACCTGTTAATTTGTTTCCGTTGTGAGAACTTCTTGATTTAGGGAGTATTTCTTGAGCTCTTTCCATTCTTTCAATAACTCCTTCTGGTAACTCCTCAATAAATCTTGATTTCATTTTTCCTAAAAACTCACCATAAACAAATCTACTTCTAGCATGAGTTATATAAAGTTTTTCTTCTGCTCTAGTTATTGCCACATAACAAAGTCTTCTTTCCTCTTCTAGCTCTTCTGGATTAAATAAAACTTTTTTAGAACCTGGGAATATATCATCTTCTACTCCTGTTAAGAATACAACTGGAAACTCTAATCCCTTAGAATTATGTATAGTCATAAGTTTTATGTAGTCCGCATCCCCTTCTAGTTCATCTGTTGCACTTACTAAAGATATATTTTCTAAGTATTCTCTCAATGTTAAAAAGTCTACTGTTTTTTCTAGCTCAACGATTGAGTTTTTTAATTCCTCTACGTTTTCTATTCTTCCCTCTGCTTCAACTCCATAAGTTGAATTTAAATAGCTGAAATATCCAACTCTTCTTATCAGTTCATCAAAAACTTCACTTACTGAGCCATCTTCTGTTAAAGCTATTAAATCTTTTAAAGTTGTGTAAAGCTCATCTAAAGCTATCTTTACACCTGCTGTTAATCCTGGAATTTCTGCTCCTTGACCAAGAGCTTCAAACATAGATATCTTAGCTCCATTTGCAAACTCTCTTATTTTTTCAATACTTTTATCTCCAATTTTTCTCTTTGGAACGTTTATTATTCTATTTAAGTTTATTGTATCTTGTTGGTTATTAATAACCGTTAGATAAGCTATAATGTCTTTAATTTCAGCTCTTTGATAGAATTGCATTCCTCCAAAAACTTTATAAGGTATATTGTATTTTAATAATCCCTCTTCAAAAAGTCTCGATTGAGCATTTGTTCTATAAAGAATCGTAAAGTCTTTGTAATTTTTTCCAAAGTTTTTTCTACGTACAATCTCTTCTATTATATAGTTAACCTCAGCTCTTCCATCAGTGCACTCTTTAATTGTAATTAATTCACCTTGAGGTTTTTTAGTCCATAAATTTTTATCTTTTGAAGTTTTATTATTTCTTATAACCTCATTTGCTGCAGTTAATATAGCTGATGTTGAACGATAATTTTCTTCTAATTTTACAACAAGAGCATCTTTATAGTCTTTTTCAAAATCAAGTATATTTTTTATATTTGCTCCTCTAAATCCATATATACTCTGATTTTCATCTCCAACAACACATATATTTCTATATTTCGAAGCTATTTTAGTTATGATATTATATTGAATATTATTTGTATCTTGATATTCATCAACCATTACATATCTAAATTTTTCTTGTAATTTCTCTAATATTTCAGGTATATCTAAAAGTTTGTGTAAATTTACTAATATATCTGAAAAATCCATTCCATTATTCTCTTTCAAAACACCACTATATCTTCTATAGCATTCTAGAACTATTTTATAATGATTATCAAATCTATTATCTTTTTCATAATCCGAAATAGTTACACCATTTTCTTTTAGTTTTGAAATCATAGATACTACCATTCCCTCAGTTAAAGATTTATCTGTTAAAACTAAGGATTTCATTATATTTCTAACTACTCTTTTTTGGTCATCAGTATCATATATAGTAAAATTGGCTCCATATCCTAGCTTTTCTCCATAAACTCTTAACAATCTTACTCCAAAAGAGTGGAATGTTGAAATCATAGCTTTATGTGCATCATCCCCAATTAGACTTTCTACTCTTTCTCTCATCTCTTTGGCTGCTTTATTTGTAAAAGTAACTGCTAATATCTTATATGGTGAAATTCCTTTTTCATTTATCATATGAGCTATTCTGTAAGTTATTGTTCTTGTTTTTCCAGAACCTGCTCCTGCTAATATAAGTAGGGGTCCTTCTATTTTTTGAGCTGCTGCTCTTTGTTTTTCATTTAATCTATCTAATATACTCATATATTCTCCTTTAAAATTATACCACACAATTATAGTTCTGTTCAAATAAAATACCCGATTTTCCAATAGTTTTTTTGGACTTTATCGGGTATCACAATTTTTTTATTCAACTTCTTCTTTTGATCTCTCTAAGAAAAACTTTGTTAAATTTACTAATACATAGTAACAAGTTACTATAAACATACTATATTTTAACGTTGCTAGTATTAATACTACAAATGGTAATATTAACTTTTTAGGAATAAATTTAAATACTTTATCTGGAGTTTTAAACGGAATAGTACTTACCATCAATATTGCTGCTAATAATGTTAAACCTACAAAAGCCTCTATCGAGAAAATATCTAATCCTAAACTTTCCTTAATTGCTCCTGTAAATAAAAGATATGAACAAACTACAGATGCTCCAGATGGAATTGGCATTCCGCTAAAATCATCTTTTTCACTTGATGCAGTTGTTACTATATTAAATTTTACTAACCTCATAACACCACATAATGCATAGATAAACGAAATCGGAATTATAAATGATTTCATGCTATCAGAAGTTTTCAAAACTGAATAAACCAATATTCCTGGTGCTAATCCAAAAGATATTGCATCACAGAAAGAGTCAAACTCTTTTCCGAATTCACTAAATGCATCTAGTTTTCTTGCTGTTTGTCCATCTAATCCATCACACACCATAGCTAATATTATAAACCAAATAGCCTTTGAAAAATCCCCCGCTATAGAAGCTGTAATACTCAGATATCCTAAAAACATGTTTGCTGCTGTAATTGCATTTGGTGCAATATACTTTCTTTCTACCATTTTTAACCATCTCCCTATTTTACAAATCTATTTGATTTTATCACAAATATAGGATAAAATCAACATATCTATACTTTTCAAAATATTTGTATGAAAGAGAGAACTTATGAATAAACAATACTTTTTTAATATTTTTAAGAACGAAGATCCATTTTTAATAGCTTCAATTTTTGAGGATATCTCTCTTTGTTTAGAGATTGAATATCCTGTTTATGGAACAACTTTTTTAGCCCCTCATATTTGGACAAAACTTTTAGAGATTTCTAAATCTTTAAATTTAAATATCTTTAAATATGGATTAACACCGAATAGTGAAAAACAACTAATTGTTTTCATTCCAGAATCTTTTGATTTTAAAGATTCTGAATCCCCTGTGACATATTTTAAAATAGATGCATCAAACAAATTTAAAACACTCCAGCACAAAGATTTTTTAGGAGCTATTATGAGTTTAGGATTAAAACGAGAAACTTTAGGTGATATTTTGATTGAAAACAATATCGGATATTGTGTAGCTTTAACCGATATCTTCAATATAATCAATTCATCTTTAGAGCAAATTAACACTATTCCTATAAAAATTTCTAAAATTTCAGAAGAGATTATTCCAGAAGTTAAATTTAAAGAGTTTTCTGATAGTGTTGCTTCATTTAGATTAGATTGTATAATCTCATCTATAGGAAATATCTCTAGAAATATTGGAGTAAATTTGATTGAAAGTGGAGACGTCTCTATTAATTACTCTATGGAAAAAACTAAAAATAAAATTATTGAAATTGGGGATGTTATAACAATTCGAAAAAAAGGTAAGTTTATTCTTTATAAAAATTTAGGTGAAAATAAAAAAGGTAAGTTTAAAATACTTATAAAACAATACATTTAGGGAGGTTTTTATGAAAACTGTCAAAACTGTTGATTCAGTAGGTATGATTTTATGTCATGATATTACAAAAATTGTTCCAGGAGAATTTAAAGGTGTCGCTTTTAAAAAAGGACATATTATTACTATAGATGATATTCCACAGCTTTTAAAATTAGGAAAAGATAATCTTTTTGTTTGGGAGCACGTAGAGGGAACTCTTCATGAAAATGATGCTGCTATTAGAATTAAAAATCATATTGCAGGTAAGGGTTTAGATTTTTCACCTATAAAAGAAGGGAAAATAGATTTTATCAGCAATATAAACGGATTATTAAAAGTAAATGTTGAAGAGCTTTTAAAAATTAATAGTCTTAGAGAGATTATAGTTGCTACTTTACACAATAATACACCTGTAAAAAAAGGAACTAAAGTTGCTGGAACAAGAGTTATTCCTCTTGTTATAGATGAAGCTAAAATTATTGAAATGGAAAAAATTGCAGAAAAAAACATTGTTCAAATAATTCCAATTAAACCTAAAAAAATTGCTATAATTACAACTGGAAATGAAGTTTTTTATGGACGAATTGAAGATAAATTTGGACCTATTTTGATAAAAAAAGTAAAAGAATATGGGTGTGAAGTGGTTTATCATACTTTTTCTTCAGATGATAAAGAGATGATAAAAGAGAAAATTGCAGAAGCTTTAAATAGTGAAGCTGAATTAGTTTTATGTACAGGTGGAATGTCTGTTGATCCTGATGATAGAACTCCTCTTGCTATTAGAGAGATGGGAGGAGAGCTTATAACTTATGGTTCACCTGTTTTACCTGGTGCTATGCTTTTACTAGCATATCATAATCAAAAAGCAATACTAGGCCTTCCTGGCTGTGTTATGCACTCTAAAAGAACAGCTTTCGATTTAGTTCTTCCTCGAATTTTAGCAGAAGAAAAATTAAACTTTATAGATATTGCTCAATATGGGCATGGTGGTCTTTGCTTAGATTGTCCTATTTGTACTTTCCCACATTGTTCTTTTGGTAAATAAGTTATTTAAGAAAAAAGCTTTAGCTCAAGAAATTATCTTGAACTAAAGCTTTTTTTAGTAAACTCTTATAGTTTGAGTGTATTTTTTTTGTTCATTCGAATTCAATTTTTGAATATCTTTTTTACATTCAACTAAATTTGAGTTTTCTGTAAAATCAGTTATTCCAGCCCATGGCTCTAAACAGATAAATTCACTTGAATCTACACTTGTCCAAACTGCAAGATTTTGTAAATTTTGGAATCCAAACTCTACTCCATGAGTTGAGTTTAAATGTTTAATATTAACTTTATCATTCCCTAATCCACTAAATACTAAAGCATCTTTAAGGAATTTCTCTTTTGATAACATAAATTTATCAGAGAATGCATATTTTTCAAAGTTTGATGATAAGAAACTTTTATTCGTGTCATCAATTTTATATAAATCACATTCTTTTTGTGGAAACTCAAGATAATAGTTTTCAAAGTTTTTATCGTTATTATAGTTACAATAAAAAGCTGTATGTCCCCCAATGTGATAATACATCTCAACAACATCACTATTTTTTACTATATAGTTATGATGTAACGTATCATCTTCTAAGATATATTCAACTATTAACAAAAAGTTATAAGGATATTTTTCCTCTGTATAAGCACTCGGTTTTAATTGAAATCTTGCAACAGTTTCAGTTAATTCTAAAACTTCAAAATCAACATCTCTAGCAAAACCATGCTTTGTCATTGGAAGAGTTACCCTTTCATCTTTTCCCAAGCTATAATCTATAGTTCCAGTTACAATATTTCCTATAAATGGAAATAAATTGGGAGCACTTTTTTTAAAAGTTCCCTCTGTTCCTGGCCATACATATTCTATACCATTATCTTTATTTACAATACTTTTAAGCTCTGCACCAAATTTATTTATTAATACAACTAGCTTTTCATTTTCTATCTTTATCATGAAACTTTCTCCCCCTGTTTAAAATTAGTATTGAACTAAATTTGGAAACTGTGAATCTAAGATTTCATCCATATCAGATGTGAATTCAGCATTTTCTTCGTTCTTTAAGAATGCTTCTACATCTCCAGTTATTTCAATTCTTTCGATGATATCCCCTTGCTTTATAGAGTCTACAACTTCTTGGTCAGCATCTGAAACTACCTCTCCAAATATTGTATGCTTGTAGTTTAACCAAGATGTTTCAACGTGTGTAATAAAGAATTGTGAACCATTTGTTTCTGGTCCTGCATTAGCCATAGCTAACTTTCCTTTTTTATCGAAAACTACTCCCTCTTTAAATTCATCTATAAATTGGTATCCTGGTCCACCTGTTCCTGTTCCTGTAGGATCTCCACCTTGAATCATGAAATCTTCAAGAACTCTATGGAATTTAATTCCGTTATAGTATTCTCTCATTGCTAAGTGAGCAAAGTTTAATACTGTTACTGGTGCTACTTCTGGGAAAAGAACTAAGTTTATTTCACCTCTTTTTGTTACTATTTTAGCGTTTAATTTAACATTTTTCATACTTCTAACCTCCATATTTTTTCCTAAGACAACTCTTGGTTTTGCAAACATTTTTTTTGAAAGAAAAAAAACAATAAATACTGATAGCAAAAGTAAAACCTGTTTGAACCCCTTTTCCATTCTTACTAATCCTCCATTTTAAAAGTTTCTTTATATGTTTCTAAAAGTTCCTCTTCTGAAATAACCCCATATATTTCATAAGGCCATTTTGATTCAAACTTTCTTTTTAGTTGTTCAATATCTTTTTCTACTTTTAGATATTTCACTTCTATATCTCTCAACTCTTCTCTCACTGGTTGCAGCTTATAGATTATATCAAATTGTTCCTCTTCTTGTATAGTATCTTTTAATAAGTTTTCTAAATTCTGCTCTTCAGATGCTAAAAAATTATATTTTTCTAAAACTTTATCTTTTTTGTCTAAAAGTCTATTTAAATTATATTTAAAAAATCTTTTTACAACTATAGCTCCAGAGTTATCTTTAAACTCCTCTCTTTTAGAAAGATAGTTTTCAATTTGAGATGTTGATAAATTATTTTTTTCTTTAATCTCTTCTACCATCTCTTTAAAAGCTCTAAATTCCTCTTCAGGCATATTTTCGACTTTCATCTCTAAAAGTGCACCATAAATTTTTTCATATGATTTTACTACTTTATCCTCTAAAAGCTCTACTCCAGAAAGGTCACCCATCTCTTTTAATTTATCAATTTGTGATGATGTCATCTTTAAAACTGTTAATATAATCTCTGTGGCATACGCTCTAAATTTCTCTTTCTCCATCTACTTTTTCTCCTTTTTTTTCATAGATTTTCCAGCTAAAACTCCCATAGAACACGCAGCTTGAATATTGTATCCACCTGTATCTCCATCTATATCAAGTACTTCTCCAACAAAATACAATCCCTCAATTATTTTTGATTCCATAGTCTTTGAATTTACTTCATCTATAGCTACTCCACCTTTTGTTACCATAGCCATTTCAAAACTTCCAACTTTTGTTATTTCCATTCTGTTTGATGTCAATAATCTTACTAAAGTTTCTCTTTTTTCTTTTGATAATTCAGCTATTTTTAACTCTTCTGATACTCCTGCAGCACTTAAAATTTTTCTAATAAATCTTTCTGGTAAAAAATATTGCCCCAGTACTTTTTTCACTGTTTTTTTACCGTCACTATTCATCTCTTCAATTATTTCTCTATTTAATGTTTCATAACTTTTTCCAATGTAATTTATTTCTAAAGTACACATGTTTTCAACATATCTAGAGTTATCAAGTATTCCTGGGCCACTAAAATTCGTATGAGTTAGTAATACTGCTCCTATTTTTTCAATTATTTTTTTATTCTCTTTTAGAATAGTTATTTTAACATCTTGGAAACTTATTCCTGAAAGCTCTTCGAACATATAATCTTTTACAAATATTGGTGCTAAAGCAGGTCTAGGAGGAATTATTTTATGTCCTAGCTCTTTTGCCATAACATATCCATCTCCAGTTGTACCAATTCCAGGATAAGATTTACCTCCAGTAGCGATAGCTATTTTATCCGATATGTATGTTTCTTTATTACTTGTAATTATAAACTCATTTTCATCTTTAGAGATATTCTCTATTTTTATAGTGTCTATTATTTTTACTTTTAACTTTTCTAAACGTGCTTTTAAAATAGAAACTACATCTACCGAGCTAAAAGTTTCTGGGAAATATTTACCACTTTCCTCTATTAAAACTAAAGGTAATCCGTTTGTTTTAAAAAAATCTTTTAGTAAATCAGGAGAATATTTATTTATTGCTTCTTTTAAAAATTTTCCATTTACTCCATACTTATCTAAAAACTCTTTCGGTTTTCCTGTATGAGTAAGATTACATTTTCCACTTCCAGCAACTAAAATTTTATTTCCAATACGATTATTTTTTTCTAACAATGCTACTTTCAGACCATTTTCTGCTGCTGTAATAGCTGTGAAGATCCCTGCAGGACCTCCACCAACTACTATTAAATCAAATCTATTCATTATCTAGCTCCATAATACTGGTAGTAATGACACTTTATTCCACCATTATATAACTTTCTATTTTTTGTAGCTTTTTTTCCAAACGCTTTTTCAAAATCTTCGAATGATGTTATTACATAATAAGACCATTTAGAGAATCTCATTTGGAATATATCTCCCATTAATCCATATAATCTCTCTACTGCATCTTCATCTAAAAGACGGTCTCCATAAGGAGGATTTGTTACAATGCATCCCTTTTCTCCAACATTTTCCATCTCTAAGAAATTCATACATTTAAACTCTATCTCTTCATCTACTCCAGCTTTTATTGCATTTAATTTAGCAACCATAAGTGTTTCTTCATCAATATCAGAAGCATATATTTTTACTTCTTTGTCATAATCTTCTCTAGAGAAAGCTTCGTCTCTTAAATCTACCCATAATTTCTCTTCAATAATTGGCCATTTTTCAGATGCAAAGTTTCTATTTACTCCTGGCGCTACATTTCTAGCTATCATTGCAGCTTCTATAGCAATAGTTCCTGTTCCACACATTGGATCTATTAGAGGTCTATCTCCACCTTTCCAACGACTTAATAGCACAAGTGCTGCTGCCATTGTCTCTTTTAAAGGAGCTTCATTTATTAGGTTTCTATAACCTCTTTTATGCAATCCCTCTCCACTTGTATCAATCATAATTAAGAAAACATCATTATGTGCTTGAATTTTAACTCTATATGCTCCACCTGTTTCTGGAACACTTTCTGTTTGGTATGCTACTTTAAGTCTCTCAACAATAGATTTTTTTACTATCTTTTGAATATCAGATTTAGAGAATAATTTACATTTTACAGAACTTACCCAACTTATTGGAAATTCTCCATCTGCTGATATTATATTTTCCCATGGAAGTTTTTTAATATTTTCAAATAAATTATCAAAAGTATATGCTTTAAACTCTCCCATTTTTATAAATACTCTATCTGCACATCTTAAATGTAGGTTTGCTTCTACAATATCCTTTTCATCTCCATCAAATTCAACTCTTCCATTAAAAGTTTCAATATTTTCAAATCCTAATGCATTACACTCGTCTTTAACAACACTCTCTAATCCCATTGTTGCTGATGCTATTAATCTGTATTTTTTCATTTGTTCTCTCCTTTTTTTAAACAATCTAAATATATAAATTTTATAACTACAAACACTGGAACTCCTAAAAACATTCCTAGTGGTCCAAAGAAACTACCACAAACCATTACTGCTATTATAGTCCAAAAACTACTCATTCCTACTGATTCTTGCATTATTTTTGGCCCTATTACAAATCCATCTACAGCTTGTCCTATTGATATTGCTATAAATAAGTATATAACTTTAAACGGTGCTGCTAACAGTATTAAAAATGTCGCTATTGCCCCTGCTACTATAGAACCTACGTAAGGAATCATATTCCCAACTCCTACCATAACTCCACTCAAAAGTGCATACGGAACTTTCGCTGCAAACAATACTATAAATACAATCAATCCTACAACTGCTGAAGTCAATACTCTTCCTAAGATGTACTTTAAGAATACATTATTTACTCTTCTTACAAAATCAACTCCATATTTTGCATTTTCTTTTGTTGTAAAAAGTAAGAATACATTTTCTAAAAACTTCATAAAATATTCTTTACTATACATTAAGTATAGTGATATAAATACTCCTAAGAAGAAATTTAAAACTCCAAATAAACTTTTTAAAACCCCAGCTCCTAAATCAAATGCTAAATTTCTAAAATTACCTAAATTAGTTTTTATAAAATCAATTAAATTAGCTTCAATCTCTTCTGGATTAAAAAATAAAAGATTTTTATTTTTTAAAAATTCTAAAAGATGTTTTGTATTTGATGTTAAACTCGTTAACATATTTGGAAATTTTTCAACTAAATCTGTTACACTACTAATTATATTAGGTATAACTATTAAAATCAATCCTATTATTGCTGTGAAAACTATCATTAAACTTAATCCAATCGACCAAAATCTTTTAATTTTCATCTTATTTTCAAATAGTTTAACTAACGGACTTACTAAAATTGCTATAAAAATAGCATATATAAAAGGTTTTATTGAACTAAGCAATTCACCTAAAATAACTCTAAACGAATCATTGTATTGAAAAAATGTTTGAATCAATATAAGTGTAAAACCAAGAATAAAAATATGCATATAATTTTTTTTCATTTTCCATCTCCATAACTTACAAAATATTTACTTTATAATAAAATCTATTTCATCTGATTCTTCATCTGCTTTTCCAACTATTTTAATTATAAGCTTATCTGGAACACCTATTATAACCTGTCCAGGTTGCCCTATCCACCCTTGTTTTACATTTAACTTCAGTGGCGAATTAGAAGTTAATACCCTTATTTTTTTATCTTTTATTTTTATGTTAACTCCTCCGATATCGGTCGGAACAAAAATTTCCCGATCTTCAATCTGTAAAGAATAAACATATTTTAAAGTGTTATTAACATAAATTTCAGCATTACTTGCTTCTGTTGTTTTAAATTGTGTAATTTTATATCCTAAAATAGAAAATATAAATATTAAGACACTATAAATTAGTATATCACCTTTTCTGAAATATCGCTTTTGTTTTTTCACAAAATCACCTACTCAGATTTCCCGATTTTTTCTCCCATATAAACTTTAGTTTCAATACCTTTAGAACTATTCTCTAAAATATCTTTATCAAACTGCACTTTATTTTTTTGGAATAATAAGACACAAGATGAACCACCAAAGAAGAAGTATCCTTTTTCATCACCTTTTTTAACAGTTGTATTAGCCTTATATGTTTGTTCAATTCCCCCAACCATAGTTGCTCCAATTTCACTTAGAACAATATCTCCAAAATTTTCAGTTTTTAATACTGATACCTCTCTTTTATTTTCACAATAAATTCTAAAGTTCTTTTTAATTGCATATGGTGAAACAGAATAATAGAATCCATCTATTAGTTTTGATTCACTAATTAACCCATCTGCTGGAAAATGGAATCTATGATAGTCTACTGGTGCTAATCTTATTATTACTAAAGTTCCACCTTCAAATTTTTTAGCCTCTTCTTTATCCATTAAAAACTCAGATATTGAAAATTCATCACCTTTTAAGAAAAATTTTGTACTATCTTTTAAATTATCAAATACCAAAATTTTTCCATCTGCTGGTGAAATTAATGTATTTTGGTTTAAATCTATTTCTCTAGCACCTATTTTTAATTCTCTTATGAAAAAATCATTAAAAGATTTAAACTCATCAATTGATTTTTTTGATTCATTCATATTGATTTCATTAGCTTCTACAAATGGTTTTATTTTTTTTATAGACGATATGCTTCTCATTTTCTTTCCATAAAAATCTGTTAAAAGCTTTTTTCTTACAACTAAATTTAGAGGTAATTTTCCTAATGGATTGTAATATAAAAATTTTAAAAATCCTTCTCCAGGAGGTGTTTCTGTTTTTAATTCTCCAGTTTTTCTCTCAATATAATTAATTTTATCAAAATTCATACACTTTTCTCCTTTTATATCTTAATTTTTTGTTGTATAATATCTATAGCAAAACTTATGGAGGTCAAAATGAAAAAAATAGCACTCATAGCTCATGACAACATGAAACCAGAAATAGTTAGCTTTGCAAAAAAGCACGAACATATTTTGGTAAAGTACCCCCTTGTTTCCACTGGAACAACTGGACTTAGAATTATGGAGGCTACTAACCTAGATATCCATCGCTTCAAATCTGGTCCTATTGGTGGAGATCAACAAATAGGGGCTGAAGTTGCCGTTAACAACATCGCAGCTATTCTATTCTTTAGAGATCCATTAACATCTCAACCACACGAACCTGATATCTCAGCTCTTATTAGAGTTGCTGATGTTCACAAAGTGCCAATTGCAACAAACTTAGCTACTGCTGAACTCTTAATTTTAGGATTTGATAAATAATCATTATAATAGGCTGACTTAATGTCAGCCTATTATTTATACTATTTGACTTTTTATCTCTTTTATTAAATCATATTTTAAATCTAACAAATCTTTAGATAAATCAACTTTATATTGATGTGGATTTTCTAATCTTTTTCTTTCATCTGAAACTTTTTCTAAAGAATCTAAATAATACTTTCTAGAATTTATAACATCTTCTAATTTTGAAACATTTTCTTTTATAACTCCATTTTTTACAAATTCATTTGTAATCTTTCTATAACTATATTTTCCTTTTACCAATAAACTTGATTTAAACTCATATTTCTCATCTCTTATAGTTAAATCTTCTCCACTCAGTAATTTTTGTTTATCAAAATCATCATTTACAAGAGTTATCAAATCTGCATAAGCATATCCCTCTTCATCATAAATTCTATAAACCTCTTTAAATCCAGGATTAGAAATTTTTATAACATCTTCTGAAAGTTTTATTACTGGTTTTTTATCAATCTCAACAATTTTGTAAACACCTCCAAAACATGGATTTGATTTACTCACAGCAATTGCATCTCCTACACCAAAAATATCTACTGCTGCTCCTTGCTCTTTTAAAGACTTTATTAAAGATTCATTTAACGAGTTTGTTAAAAATATCTTTGCTCTTTTAAATCCTGCAGAATCTAAAGACTTTCTACATTTTTTAGATAAATAAGCTAAATCTCCAGAATCTATTCTTATACCATAAGTTCCAGGGTAAGAATCGTCTATTCCACTATCTTTAAAACTTTGAATTGCATTTTTCAAACCTATTTCAACTGTATTATAAGTATCTATCAACAATATTAAGGTATTTGTTTCTCTTTCTCTTCTGTGCTTAATAAATGCATCAAAAGCTTTTTTCTCTGCTGTTGCTCCTACCCCAAAAGCTTGTATAAATGAATGTGCCATTGTTCCTACACTTTTAACTCCATACTTATATTCTGTCATTATATTTGAATGTCCTTGACACCCCCCTATAATAGAGGCCTTCGTTCCAGCTACAGCACTATCAAATCCGTGAGCTCTTCTACTACCAAAAGATGTCACTGGTATTGGATAAGCTGCTCTTGTGACTCTAGATGCTTTTGTTGCAATAGCTAGTTGCATATTCATTAAATTTAAAATTGGTGTTTCTAAAATCTTAGCTTGAATAAGTGGTGCTTTTATTGTAATTATAGGCTCATTAGGATATACAATCTCCCCATCTCTCATAGCATATAAATTACCTGTAAATTTCATTTTAACAAGATATTCTAAAAGATGTTTTTCCTCTATTATTTTAGAAAAATACATTCTTTTTTCATCTTCACTAGTTTTATTTAAAATATCAATCAACTCAATTACTTCTTGAACTCCAGAAACGACTGCAAAACCTCCATCTTCTGTTTTTCTAAAATACATGTCAAATATAGCTTCTTTCTCTTGCATATCCTCCATTAGAAAGATATCACTTTCTGTATACTGATATCTATCTGAATTAATTACTTTTGCAAAATCTGTTAAAATTTGTTCTCTCCCCATTTTTACCCTCTTTTTAAATTGTTTATTTTTAATTTTTTCTTAATAATTATATCATTTTTATGGTATAATTACCAATAAAAATAACAAAGGGGGGCCTTTATGAGAGCCGTTATACAAAGAGTTACAAATGCAAGCGTTACTGTTGAAGATAAAATTACTGGAAAAATCAATCATGGTTTCCTAGTTCTTTTAGGTGTTACTCATTCTGATACTGAAAAAGATGTAGAATGGTTAGCTAAAAAAATTACTGATTTAAGAGTTTTTAACGATTCAGATGATAAAATGAATCTAGGTTTAAAAGATGTAGATGGAGAATTACTTGTTATCTCACAATTTACTCTTTATGGAAATTGTATAAAAGGTCGTAGACCTGCATTTATAGATGCTGCTAAACCTGACATAGCAAACGAGCTTTATGAAAAGTTTTTAAAAAAATGTAGAGATTTAGGATTCAAAACTGAAGCTGGTGTTTTTGGTGCTGATATGAAAGTTGAACTACTTAATGATGGACCTGTAACACTAATTATTGATACAGCAGATTTAAAAAAATAATATTATATATAAGAATAGAGGACAGCAAAAGCTATCCTCTATTCTTATATTTCTTAATCTTCTAAAACTATATTTTCTCCAGCTCTTTTACCAAATACTATAATTTCTGTAATTGCGTTTCCACCTAATCTATTTGTCCCGTGAAGACCACCTACAATCTCTCCTGCAGCAAATAAACCTTTTATAATCTCACCATTTTTATTTAAAACAGCATTTTTATTATTTATTTTTAATCCACCCATAGTATGATGCACAGCTGGTGCTACAGCTTGGATATAAAATGGTCCTTCTGATATGCTTACTAAAGTTCCTCTTCTATTAAAGTCAGAATCTTTTTTATTTTCTACAAATTGATTATATTTTTTTATTGTTTCAAAAAGATTTTGCTTATCTATATTTAATTCATCTGCTCCAACTTCTAATGTTTCTGATATAGAAAGTAACTTTGAATTTTTTAATCTTTCAACTTCTTCTTTATTCTTAGAAACATAATTAGTTATAGCTTCTACCTCTTGACCCCAAACAAGATATGCTACTCCATTTTCTTGATTTAAAATAGCTTCTGACACAACATCTCTTCTTTCTAGTTCTTCAACAAATCTTTTTCCTGATTTATTAACTAAAATTGCACCATCAAATCTACTTCCACCAACATGAGAAAGTTCTCCTGTTTCTGGATTTGAAATAGGGAAAGTTTGAATATATTCCATTTGAACAAATTCAGCATCAACTTTTTCAGCCATAATATGTCCATCACCTGTTATCCCACTTATATTTGTTGTTTTGTATCTCTCGTCTAACCCAGGACTATATTTTTTACGAAGTTCTATATTTCCACTGAATCCACCAGTAGTTAATATCACACCTTTTTTTCCCATAAATTTAACAGTTTTATCATCTATAGTTGCTAAAGCTCCAATAACTCTTGAAATTTCATCAACAATTAACTCTTTACACTTAACTCCAGTTCTAATCTCAACACCTAACGAGTATGCCTTTGCTCTTAATTTAGCTATCAACTCAATAGCATATTTACCAGAAAATACTGCTGCTCTTGGAACTGAATGTCCTCCAAAGTGTATAAGTTCATCTTTAAAAGAAACATTGATTTCATCTTTTAGCCATTTATAAGCTGGTAATGCTTCATTTATAAATATATCTAACATTTCTAAACAGTTTTCATTATCTCCACCTATTAGTATATCTTTTTTATATAACTCAATTGAATCTTCAATATCTTTTTCTATTTGAGCATCATTTCCAGGAATATTTATTCCACCCATTGAAATAAGAGTGTTTCCACCTATAGATGACATCTTTTCAAGAACAACAACTTTTGCTCCAGAACTAGCTGCCGAGATAGCTGCTGATAATCCTGCTCCTCCTGCTCCAACTACTACAATATCAAAATTTTCTACTGGTTTTAGGATTCTTTTATTTGTTCCCTCTCCTATTTTCTCTAAGTTTTCAGCTTCTAACATCTGAATCTCTAGCTTATCAACACTCTCACCAGCCAGTATCAAAGCATTTTTTACAGCTTCTCTAATCCCTCTAGAACTCATAGAGCATCCTGACACATTTGGAACTAAAATACTGCTTGTTTCTAATATCAATTTTGGTATATTTTGAAACGCTGGGTCTGAAATTATTTTAGTTTCATTATGAGATATTATTTCTAAACTTTTAATAGTTTCATTCTCAATTTCTAATTGAACAACTATATCTCCACCATAACCTTTTCCAATACCTTTAAAAATTCCATTTTTCATAATTTTATCCTCTTTTACATTATTTTTTTTTACTGGGATTTGAATTTCAGTTATAAACTCATTTCTATTTTGAGATAAAAAAGAATTAACTATATCAATCTCATAAAGGTATGGTTCAATACTTATTTTATTTTTAAAAATATAATCTAATATCTTTTTTATTGAATTTTCTCGATTCCCAACTCTATATCTTATTGTTATATATTCTGCTTTTTCTATTTTTTCAACTTCTTTTAAAAAATCTCGATTTTCAAAAACTAAAAATTCACTCTCTTTTTCTACTACATCTTTTTCATAGTTACACAATCTAAATCTTTTTCCTAAGTATGCATTTCCACAACCTATAGAAACCTCTATTATTTTATATATATCTATAATTGAACTATTCAAATTCTTGTTTGTTATAATATCAAGATTGTATAGATATTTTTCTGGTAAACATTTTAAAACAATCTTATCTACTTCACGTTGAGAAAGTTCATCTAAAAGATTTTGAAGTCGTAGTTTACTCTGCTGTAAATCACTTATTTTTTTATCTATATCGTCTATCTTCTCTTTATAACCTTCAAAAAAAACATTTAAATCTCTTGAAGTATTTTGTTCAAATCTATTTTTTATTTCATCTAAAGAGAATCCATTATTTTTTAATTTAATTATATTTTGTAGTTTTAAAATTTGATATTCACTATAATATCTATAGCCATTATTAGAATCAACATAATCTGGTTTTAAAACATCATTTTCATCATAATATCTCAGTGTTTTATTTGAAAGTCCTGTAATTTTAGATATCTCTCCAATTAGATAGAACTTTTTTTTCATAACTTGACTAACACTCTACCTACATTTTTTCCAGATAAGATACTATCTATTTTTTCACTTAATCCCTCTAAGCCAATCTCACTTACTATCTCATCTAAGTTGTCTACTTTCCACTCTGTTGCTAATTTATTCCATAACAAATCTCTTTCAGCTCTAGATATTTCAACAGAATCAACACCATAAAGAGTAACTCCTCTTAATATAAATGGGAAAACAGAAGATTCGAAAGATATTCCAGCTGCATTTCCACAAGCTGTTACAACACCATTATATTTTAATGATTTTATAACTGTTGATAAAATATTTCCACCGACTGTATCAATAGCTCCTGCATAAACTCCTCTTAACATAGGTCTAGATGTATCATTGAATTCATCTCTATTTAAAACTCTCTTAGCTCCGATTTTAATTAAATAATCATCTTCTGCTTTTCCAGTGATTGCCACAACTTCATAACCTAATTTTTTAAGAATTTTAATTGCTACAGAACCTACTCCACCTGTAGAACCAGTTACTAAAATTTCTCCATCTTCTGGTTTAACATCTCCCTTTACAATTAATTTATAAACTGAAATTGCTGCTGTTAATCCTGCTGTTCCATAAATCATACTCTCTTTTAATGACATCTCTTTTGGAAGTTCTATAACCCATTCTGCAGGAACTCTAATATATTCTTGGTATCCACCAGAGGTATTCATTCCGAAATCATAACCTGTAACTATAACTTCTGCTCCAACCTTTATATTTTCATTATTACTTTCAACTACAACTCCAGCTGCATCTATTCCTGGTGTATGTGGATAGTTTCTTGTAACACCTTTGTTTCCTGTTGAAGATAAAGCATCTTTATAATTTAATGAACTATATTCTACTTTTATAAATACATCATGATTCGGTAAATCTTTAATCTCTTTTTCTACTATATCTCTATTAAAATTTCCATTTTCCTCTGTTATTAAAAATGATTTAAATTTCATAATAACCTCCATAATTTTTTTATTTTCATAAATAATTATAACCTATGCCCTAAGGTAAATGTCAAATTT
>JBOFYP010000112.1:0-2456 GCA_051654725.1 Cetobacterium sp. | reverse complement strand
TTTTTTATGAATATTACGTATATAGCATATTGATAATATTTAAAACTAAATACAAGTGCTGATCTCAAAGAAAATTAAAAACTGATTTAATAAAGAAAAATTCAAATAAAAAAATCCAAAAAAAAATTACATATCGGTCGATCAATTCCAGTCAGTGACATATATAGAAAACAAGCACGTCGATTAAATTTTTCTTTCCATAAATTTAATTAATTTAATAGAATTTAAAGCAGGTAGATAACATAGTAACCTTTCAAAGGTAAGTTAAACTTATTTTCATTTAAATGAACACGGAATTTCCGTGTTTTTAGATCTCTAAATAACCACAAAAAAAAAACTATAATTTTAACTAAAAAAAATTATATTAGATACAGCAAAACAAGAAAATGAGCGATTGGAGTGACGATGAAAAAGCAACTTCCAGCAACACGAACCTATTTGGCAGCAAAATGAAGGAAAATGCAGACAAAAGCAATGAGGAATTTTCACAAAGTGGTCGTGAAGGATTCAATGGAGAAAAACGTGTTTTCAACAAAGAACAAAATGCAAAAACTCGAGGATTTGGTGGTAGAGGTAATCGCGGCGGACTCAATGCAGGAAATCGTGATTTCAACAGCGAGCAAGCTGGCCATGCTGGTCGCCCATCGCAAAGAAGTCGAACTGAAGAAGAATGTGGCGAGACGTTGGAAGAAAAGAAACGGGAAATATATATTCCAGAAGAAGTTCAAAATACTGAGGAGCTGTTTGATTCTGCAATATCTGCTGGAAAAAACTTTGATAATTTTGATAATATCGAAGTTAAAGTCACAGGCAGCGGTGCCACTGATTTCTCTCAGGTGCAGACTTTCGAAGAAGCAGGACTGAGAGACTTTCTCTTGAACAACATCAGAAAGTCGGGATATCGAAAGCCTACGCCCATTCAAAAGCGTGCTATTCCGATAATCATGGGAAAAAGAGACTTAATGGGGTGTGCACAAACAGGTAGATTGTATTATTATTAATTATTTAGCCAATGACTAAAATTTTTTTTTTATAATTTAACAGGCAGTGGCAAAACAGCAGCTTTTGTTCTTCCTATTCTCAATATCATCATGAATGATAAGAGCGACTTGAGCCCTGGTCAGCCTCATTGCTTGATTATAGCACCTACCCGCGAGTTGGTCATTCAAATACGCGATGAAGCTATGAAATTTGCTTGCGGTTCTTACATAAAGGTGTCTCTGGCATATGGAGGTACAGCATCTCGATACCAAAGTGACAACATCACTCAAGGATGTCATATTTTGGTCGCAACACCCGGTCGTCTAATGGACTTTGTTAACAAGAACATCATTACTTTTGAGAGTTTAAAGTTTCTCGTTTTGGATGAGGGTGATCGTATGCTAGATATGGGCTTCCGCGATACAATTGAAAAGATCTGCAACAATCCTACTATAAATAAGGATCAATTAACAACTCTGATGTTCTCGGCAACATTCCCGGATGAAATACAGCGCCTTGCTACTAAATATTTACGTAACTATCTGTTCTTGACCATTGGCATTATCGGTGGTGCATCCTCAGATATCGAGCAAGAATTCTTTGAAGTAAGTCGCAGAGAAAAACGAGCAAAGTTAACAGAGATCCTCAAAGAATACGCTGAAAACTCGGAGGAAGACCGAATTTTAGTATTTGTTGAAACCAAACGCACAGCGGACTATTTAGCATCATTTTTATCTGAAACAACACTGAGCACTACATCAATTCATGGAGATCGTTTGCAACGTAAGTCAAAGAGAAATTTTTAATTAAATTAATATTTATTTTCATCTCCCTATATATCATTAGGTGAACGCGAGGAAGCTCTTCGTGATTTTCGGACTGGAAAGCGAAAAGTTCTTATTGCAACAGCTGTCGCTGCTCGTGGTTTAGACATCAAAGGTGTAAGTCATGTCATAAATTATGACTTGCCAAAGGAAATAGACGAATATATTCATCGGTATGATTAATTCAAGCATTTTGCTTATCTTTTTTCATAAAAAAATCTAATTAATGAAATTTTGAACAGTATTGGACGTACAGGACGTGTTGGAAATCAGGGAAAAGCGACAAGTTTCTATGACGTAGAAAATGACAGCGCTATTACTTCTGACTTGCTTCGTATTTTAAGTCAAACTAATCAGTCAATTCCAAGTTTCCTTGGATCGTCTGGAAACGTCTGTATTGCACAATTTTCTGACAAGTATGGAGGTTCAGATATTCGCCAGCCAATTAATATTGGATCTTCACAGCAAGAAGAAGAGGACTGGTAATCTGATAAAATCAAAGAATTCTTTCGTTTTTTATGAATATTACGTATATAGCATATTGATAATATTTAAAACTAAATACAAGTGCTGATCTCAAAGAAAATTAAAAACTGATTTAATAAAGAAAAATTCAAATAAAAAAATCCAAAAAAAAATTACATATCGGTC
>JBOFYP010000111.1:0-23846 GCA_051654725.1 Cetobacterium sp. | reverse complement strand
TGAACCAGTGACCCCCTGCTTGTAAGGCAGGTGCTCTCCCAACTGAGCTATGCTTCCAAATGGTACCCCGTAGGGGAATCGAACCCCTGTCTATAGAGTGAAAATCTATTGTCCTAACCGTTGAACGAACGGGGCAACTCTGCTAATGCATTGTTGCTATATAATAATAGTACCATTTTTTTTATAAAATGTCAATAGGTTTTATTTGATTGAATCCCACTCCTCTTCTCTAAATCCTATTAACACCTTTTCTTTTCCTATTAACAAAGGTCTTTTTATTAGCATTCCATTTGAAGATAGAATATCTAAAAGTTCCTCTATATTATTTTCAGAAACTTTATCTTTTAAACTCATCTCTCTATAAAGAATCCCACTTGTATTAAAAAATTTTTTTATTGGTAATTGGCTCAAAGACAACCACTTTTTCAATTCCTCTTTCGTTGGATTTTTTTCAACAATATGTCTTGATTCATAACTAATTTCATTTTTATCTAGCCACTTTTTAGCCTTCATACATGTTGAACACTTTGGATAATTCAAAAATAAATATTTCATAAATCAACTCCTATAATTTTTTTATTTCTGACAAAGAAAAAAGGAGATTAACTCTCCTTTTTTATACTATTATTTTTTTAATAATCTTTTTAATTCTTCGATTTTATTTGTTCTTTCCCAAGGTAAATCTAAATCAGTTCTTCCAATATGACCGAAAGCTGCTAAATCTTGATAGTTAAAGTTACCACTTCTTAACTCTAAATCTCTTTCAATTCCTCTAGGTGTTAAATCAAATACATTTTGAACTGCTTCTGCTAATTTTATCTCTTCAACTTTTCCAGTACCAAAAGTTTCTATTTTAACTGATGTAGGCTCTACAACACCAATTGCATAAGATAATTGAACTTCACATTTATCTGCTAAATCTGCTGCTACTATGTTCTTAGCTACCCATCTAGCTGCATAAGCTGCTGATCTATCAACTTTTGAAGGATCTTTTCCTGAGAATGCTCCTCCTCCATGTCTAAAGAATCCACCATACGTATCTACGATTATTTTTCTACCAGTTAATCCTGTATCTCCATGAGGTCCTCCGATTACGAATCTTCCTGTTGGATTTATATGATAATGCTTAACGTCTTCTGAGTTTAAATTGTAAGCTTCTAAAACTGGCTTTATAACCATCTCTTTTACATCATTATGAATCTGTTCTTGAGTCACATCTGGATTATGCTGAACAGAAACTACAACTGTATCAACGCCTACTACTTTTCCTGCTTCATCATAAGCTAATGTTACTTGTGATTTTGCATCTGGTCTAGCCCATGATAATTCTTTTGATCTTGTTATTTTTGTTAATTTAACAATTATCTCTCTTGATAAAACTAATGCTAATGGCATTAACTCAGGAGTTTCCTTAACAGCACCACCAAACATAATTCCTTGGTCTCCTGCTCCTCCTACATCTACTCCCATAGATATATCTGGTGATTGTGAATGAATTGCATTTAAAACACCACAGTCAGAATCAAATCCCATTCCTTGCTTATAACCAATTTCATCTATTTTATTTCTAACGATATCTTGAATATCGATATAAGTTGTTGTAGTAATCTCTCCTCCAACAATAACTTGTCCTGTTGTACAGAAAACTTCACAAGCTACTCTTGCTGCTGGATCGTTTTTAATACATGCATCTAATACTGCATCTGATATCTGATCTGCTATTTTATCTGGATGTCCTGGTGATACACACTCCGAAGTAAAGTAAGTTAAATTTTTCATTTTGTTTCCTCCTAATATTTGTCAAGAGAGATAAAAAAAGCCTTTTATCTCTCTCCAGAAAGATAAAAGGCTTAAAGCTCTTCTAGGTCATCTTTCTGGAATTAGCACCACACCTCTAAGGTAGGTTGCTGAAACTTCATAGGGCCAGTCCCTCAGTCTCTCTTGATGATTTTTTATTAAATTTATTATACTTTATTTGTTATGATTAGTCAATATTTTTATTTCTTTTCTTCAATAAGTGTTAAATTAACCATCTTATTAAATATAATAGCTATGTAATTTAATTGAGAAAGTCTATTATTTTTAATAGTCTCATCTTTATCCATTACCATAATAGATTCAAAGTATCTGTTAATAACATCTTCTGTTGATAATATAGTATTTAAATATCCTATATAGTTTTTAGATGTTAACATATCTTCAACTACTTTTGAAACTTCTTGTGATTTTTTGAACAACTCTCTCTCTACTTCTTCTGCTAATAAATCAGAATTTATAGTAATTCCATCAAATCCTTTTGATATATTTCCTACTCTTTTCATTAGAGAAACCAAGTTGTTAAAACTATCCATTTTTGTAAATTCATCTACAGCTTTTATTCTCAGTAAAGTATCTACTAAGTTATCAAAACTTTTATCTACAACTGCTGAAACGATATCTTTTGAATATCCCATCTCTGTAAATACATTTAATGCTCTTTGTTTAAAGAACTCTAAAACTTCATTTAAAACTTCAGTTTTATTTCTTTTTAATACTCCAGTTTCTTCTAATGCTGATAAAGCTCTTCCAACTAAAGAGTTTAAAGAGATATTTAAATTAGAATCTAGTATTATATTTACTATTCCTAAAGCAGATCTTCTTAAAGCAAATGGATCTTTAGAACCACTTGGAATGATTCCTACACCAAAACATCCACATAATGTATCCATTCTATCAGATATTCCAGCTATTATACCTTCTATTCCTTTAGGTAATAAATCACCTTGATATCTAGGGTAGTAATGTTCCTCTATTCCTTTAGATACTAACTCAGACTCTCCTGATTTAAGGGCGTAATCTGCTCCCATAAATCCTTGAAGCTTAGTAAATTCTTTTTCTCCAATCATATTAGATACTAAATCTGCTTTTGCTAAAAGTAACGTTCTCTGAATTGTTTCTTTTCTAGCTTGCATTTCAGTAGATTCAATTAGATAATCAGCAATATTTTGTGATCTTTCTATTTTATTATAAATTGTTCCTAAATCTTTTTGGAATACAACTTGCTTTAATTTTTCAACATTTTCCATTAAAGGTTTCTTTAAATCTTCATGATAGAAGAATCTTGCATCTGCTAATCTAGCTGATAAAACCTTTTCATTTCCTTTTCTTACATGCTCTGAATCTTCTATTCCATTTCTTACAACAACAAACTTTGGTAGAAGTTTTCCATCTAAATCTAAAATTGGGAAATATCTTTGGTGAACTTGCATTGAAATAATCAATACATCTTGAGGAACTTCTAAGAAATCTGAATTAAATGTTCCAACTATTGGGAATGGATATTCAACTAAGTTTGCAACTTCTTTTAACAACTCATCATCTATTAGAACTTGCTCATTTGCACCTTCACAATTTTCTTTAATCATTTTCTTTATTAAATCTTTTCTCTCTTCGATATCTATAATTACATTATTTTGTTTTATTTTCTCGAAATACTCATCTATTGTTGAAATTTCAAAGTTTTCTCCAAAGAATCTATGACCTCTTGAAGAGTTTCCACTTTTTATTCCTTCTATTTCAAATTGAACAACCTCTTTATCCACTAAAGCTAAGAACCACTGTATTGGTCTAGCAAATTTAAGGTTTTTCTCTCCCCATTTCATTGATTTAGGGAAGTTTATTTCAACTACTAGCTCTTTTAAAAGTCCTGAAAGAAGATTTTTTGTAGTTTCACCTTTCATAAACTTTCTTACAGCTATATATTCACCTTTTGGAGTTTCTATTATCTCTAAATCTGTAGCTTCAACACCTTGTGATTTAGCAAATCCTAAACCAGCTCTTGAAATCTCTCCATTTTCAGCAAAAGCAACTTGCTTAGCAGGACCCATATTTAACATATCTAAATCTTCTTGAGTCTCTGACAATCCTTCTACTAAAACAATCAATCTTCTTGGTGTTCCAAAAGTTTTTATCTCTTCAAACTTTACTCTTCTATCATTTAATTTACCTTCTAAGTTCTCTTTCATCTCTTTTAGAGTTTGAACAAGGAATCTTGCAGGTAACTCTTCCATTCCTATTTCAAAAAGTAATCTCACTTTGTATTCCTCCTCTTTTTTCCTTTTACTTCTTTTTTAGTAAAGGATATCCTAGTTCTTTTCTATTTTGTACAAATACCTCTGCACATCTCTTAGCTAGGTTTCTAACTCTTAAAATATAAGACATTCTTTCTGTTGTAGAAATTGCGCCTCTTGAGTCTAGAACATTGAATGCATGAGAACATTTTAAAACATAGTCATATGCTGGCATTACTAAATTTTCATTTAATGCTCTATCTGCTTCTTTTTCATAATCATCAAACCATCTGAAATGACTTTCTAAATCTGCAATTTCAAATGAATATTTTGAATTTTCGTACTCATATTGATATCTCATATCTCCATATTTAATTCCTGGAGCCCATTCTAAATCATAAACATTTTCTTTATTTTGAATGTATAATGCTAGTCTTTCTAATCCGTATGTTATCTCTACTGGAATTATTTCTAATTCTAATCCTCCAACTTGTTGGAAATATGTGAATTGAGTTACTTCCATACCGTCTAACCATACTTCCCATCCTAATCCCCAAGCTCCTAAAGTTGGTGATTCCCAGTCATCTTCAACAAAACGTATATCATGTTTTAATGGATCTATTCCTAAAACCTTTAATGATTCTAAATATAACTCTTGAATATTATCTGGTGATGGTTTCATTATAACTTGGAATTGATGATGTTGATAAACTCTATTTGGGTTTTCTCCATATCTTCCATCTTTTGGTCTTCTTGATGGCTCTACATAAGCTATGTTCCACGGCTCAGGTCCTAAAGACATTAAAAATGTGTTTGGGTTAAATGTTCCTGCTCCTGTCTCTATATCATATGGATTTCCAATGATACACCCTTTTGAACTCCAATACTGTTGAAGAGCAAATATCATCTCTTGAAATGTCATTTTCACTTCCTCCTAATTTTTCTTTTTCCTTTTACTTTCTAATAAGCTATCAATTATTATTAGAATAACTCCTATATTTATCCAAACATCAGCTAAATTAAAAACAAATACCCATATACCTCTAAAATCAACCATATCTATAACAAATCCTCTGTAAATTCTATCTATTATATTTCCGATTGCTCCACCTAAAATAAATGAATATCCAAATTTTTCAGCAACTGAAAACTTCTCTTTATTTTTATAAAAATAAAAACCTAATCCTAGTATAACTCCAACTGTTAAAACAGATATTATATCTAACTTTCCTTGAAACATTCCAAAAGCTATTCCTCTATTTTTAACATATGTTAGATGGAAAAATTCCCCTATTATGGGGAATGTTTCTCCTTCTAACAAATTGGTGTCTACTACATATTTTGAGATTTGATCTAGAAAAACCAATATAACTATTATCCCTATATATAACACAGCTCACCTCTTTGACAAATTAATCAACTAGTGCTGACGTACATCTTGGACAAATTGTAGGATGCTCTTCGTTAGTTCCTAACTCAGTAGAATACTTCCAACATCTCTCACACTTTTCTCCGTCTGCATGCTCAACTTTAACAAATAAAGCTTCTTGCTCCTCACTCTTTACAAAAGAATCATCTTTTTCATTTGTAATTATTAGTTCTGAAACAATAAATATCTCTTTTAAAATTTCTCTATTATCTTTTAAGAACTTCTCTAAATTTTCATCTGCAGTATTTAGTTTAACTTTAGCATCTAAAGAGTTTCCAATTATTTTGTTTTCTCCTTGTCTTGCTAACTCTAAAGTTTTATTAACATCTTTTCTTAATTTAGAAATTTCTTCCCATTTAGTATCTAATTCATCATTTAAATATTGGTCATTATTTTTATACCAATCAGTTAATAAAACTGATTCAGAATCTTTTAACGATTCTGGTAAAGTTTCCCATATCTCTTCTGCTGTGAATGATAAAATTGGAGCTACCATTTTAGTTAATGTAACTAAAACTTCTGACATTACTGTTTGAGCTGCTCTTCTTTCTTTTGAATCTGCTTTTTCAGCATATAATCTATCTTTAATTATATCTAAGTAGAATGCTGACATTTCAATTCCAGAGAAATAATGTATCTCTTGGAATAAGTTATAGAACTCATATTTTTCATATGATTCTGTAACTGCTCTTTTTAATCTTTCTAATTTATTCAATGCCCACTTATCGATTTCCATTAAATCTTCGTAAGGTACTGCATCTGTTACTGGATTAAAATCAGCTGAGTTTCCTAATATATATCTTGCTGTATTTCTAACTCTTCTGTAAGCTTCAGCCATTTGCTTTAAGATATTATCTGATATTTTTACATCTTCACTATAATCTACTGATGCACACCATAATCTTAAAATATCTGCTCCATAAACTTTTATTACATCTTGAGGTGCAACAACGTTTCCTACAGATTTAGACATCTTTTTACCCTCTCCATCATTTACGAATCCATGAGTTAAAAGCATTTTAAATGGTGCATCTCCTGTTGATCCAACTGATGTTAATAGAGAAGTTTGGAACCATCCTCTATGTTGATCTGATCCTTCTAAATATAAGTCTGCTGGTCTATGAAGGTTTTCTCTAGTTTCTAATACTGATCTATGAGAAACTCCTGAATCAAACCAAACGTCCATTATATTTGTTTCTTTTCTTAATTCTAATCCTTTTAAGTTATATTTTACTAATAACTCTTCTCCGATTAACTCTTCAGCAGTATATTTTACCCAAGCTGATGAACCTTCAGTTTTTACTATTTCAATAACTCTATTTAATATCTCTTTTTCAAATATCTCTTTTCCAGTAACTTCATTGTAGAATACAGGAATTGGTACTCCCCAAGTTCTTTGTCTTGAGATACACCAGTCTGGTCTTGATTCTAGCATTGAACCTATTCTATTTCTTCCCCAATCAGGAACAAACTTAACATCATCTAAAGCTTTTAAAGCATTTTCTCTTAAATCAGAACCTTCACATCTTATGAACCACTGCTCTGTAGCTCTAAATATTACTGGAGTTTTTGATCTCCAATCATGTGGATAAGAGTGCTCAAACTCTTTATAACTTAATAGGTGCCCTGTTTCTGTTAAGTGCTCAGCAATTACTTTATTTGCTTTTTTATAGAATAATCCTGCAAATTGTCCTGCTTCTTCTGTTAAAACACCTTTATTGTTTATTGGTGAAATTATTGGTAATCCATATCTTACTCCTACAACATAGTCATCTTGACCATGTCCTGGTGCCGTATGAACTACTCCTGTTCCAGCCTCAGCTGTTACATGAGTTCCTAAAACAACTTTTCCAGTTCTATCTAAGAAAGGATGCTTATAAGTTAAGTTTTCTAAATCAGCTCCTAAGAACTCTTTAACTAACTCTACCTCTTTTATTCCCATATCTACGAAAGCTTTATCAGCTAAAACTTTTGCTAAAATAAGATTTCCTTTTTCTGTTTTGTATATTCCATACTCAAACTCACCATTTAATGCTATTCCTGTATTTGCAGGTAATGTCCATGGAGTTGTTGTCCAAATAACTAAATGTAATGATTCAGCCATTCCTAACTTTTCCAT
This sequence comes from Cetobacterium sp., assembly GCA_051654725.1. Taxonomy (GTDB): domain Bacteria; phylum Fusobacteriota; class Fusobacteriia; order Fusobacteriales; family Fusobacteriaceae; genus Cetobacterium_A. The sequence goes on along the minus strand of JBOFYP010000111.1, from coordinate 16,249 downwards.
AATCTCTTTATTAGCTTCCATTTTTACATAAATTGATGGTGATACATGATTTTTATACTCAATTTCTGCTTCAGCTAATGCTGTTTCAGTCACAGGTGACCAGTAAATTGGTTTTAATCCTTTAAAGATATATCCATTTTCATAAAGCTCTCCAAATACTTCTAATTGTTTAGCCTCATATTCTGGATTTAAAGTTAAATAAGGTTTATCCCATTCTCCTAGTATTCCTAATCTTTGGAATCCTTCTTTTTGTATCTCTACCCATTTCTTTGCATAAGTTGCACACTTTTCTCTAATTTCAAGTGCTGACATCTCTTTCATTTTTGAACCTAATTCTTCACTTACTTTTAACTCAATAGGTAATCCATGAGTATCCCATCCTGGAACATAAGGAACTGTATAACCTGTTAATCTTTTATACTTTAAAATGATATCTTTTAATATTTTATTTAAAGCATGACCTATATGTATTCCACCGTTTGCGTATGGAGGTCCATCGTGAAGAATAAATGATTCTCCCCCTTTTTCTAGTCCTTTTTCATAAATCTTTTGCTCATCCCACTTTTTTAATATGTTTGGCTCCTTAGTTGGTAAGTTTGCCCTCATTTGAAAACTTGTTTTGGGAAGGTGTAGTGTTTTACCATAATCTCTTTCTTCCATTTAGACTTCCTCCTTATATACATTTAATGTTATTTTTACCTCTGTACTTTTTCCCTCTTCAGAGAAATGTTTAATTACTCCACGATGATCTTTTATTATTTTTTTTACAAAAAATAAGCCTAAGCCTAAAGTTTGAATTGAATAAGTTATAAAAGGTTCGTAAATATGCTCTAATTGCTTGGACGAAATTCCCTCTCCGTTATCTATAACTTTAAGTTCTATTTTTTCATTAAATCTTCTTTTCGATAAAATAATATCTATTCTTTTATTATTTTTTTTATTTGAAAGAGCATTTCTAGAATTATCTATAAGCTCTTTTATCACTTTCTCTAATTGATTTTTGTTTCCTAAAACAATTCCATTAGTTGCACTAAAGAAAGAAACAAAAATATTTTCATTTTTAAATTTTTTACTATAACTAGCTATGACATTGTTTATAATTTCATCTAAGCAAACTCTTTCAAATTTAGAATCTTTCTCTTCTGAATAAAATTTCAACGATTCATTATCCTCTTTAATTCTTGAAAGATAAGGTTTTATTATTGTTAACTCTTCTATTATTTTTTGTGCTGAATTTTCAGAATCTATACATTTTAATAGTTTATCAACAACTTCCCCTCTAAGATTTAAAAATCTTTTTGCTAATTTTTCTATTGTCATTACTCTTTGTGTTTCTAAAGTATCTATTGCAATCTCTTTATTATTTATTCCTATTGAAAAGTTCATTGAAAGTAAATTTAAAAGCTCTAATTCTTCTTGGTTTATTCTAATATCTTTTGTGTAATTATCTACAACAATTACTCCTGAATATTTTCCTGCACCATGTATTGGAAAAATAAAAAAGTTTTTTAATCCAACAGCTTTAAGAACATCATTACCAAAATCATATTTATATCCAACATCATTTTTATAAATTATTTTTTGCTCTTTAAAAGATTTGGCTAATAAATTTTCATTGTTAATAGGTATTTTTGTAAAGAGTATTAACTCCTTCAAATTTTTCAATTGGAACTTAAATCCTTTTTTACTATCCTCTTTCAAATTTGAATTTATAGAGATTTCTTGACCTATTAAATAGTCATTTTCTCTACTATATCTAAAATACATAGCTCTACTATAACCAAGTCCAACTTCTGAAGTAAATCCAGAAACTAATTTTTTTATAGTTTTAAATGTATCTTGCTCTATATTTATACCCATCAATAACTTATCAATTGCTTCAATTTTTTCAATATTTTTAACTAACTCTTTATTTTGAACAGTTAAATCCTGTTGAGCGACATTTAGTTTTTCAATCATCTCTTTAAAAGAAACTGATAATGTTCTAATTTCACCTTGACCTATTACTTTAATCTCCTCAACTTTTTGACCAGTTGTTATCTTGTCTGCTAAATCAGCAATTTGAGTTAACGGCATTAATAACTTTTTTAAAACTTTACTTGAAACAGTTGAACTTATTATCATTATCAACAATACCAATATTCCAATGTAAAGTGCAGTTATAAATTTTTCTTGAGTTAAGGTTTCTTTAGAAAGTGAAATTATAAAACTTCCTAAATAAGTATCATTATAACCTATTAAATTATAAATTCCTATATAATATGATAAACCATTAATCTTTTTATTTAAATAATAATTTTTATAATCTTTTTTCAGTATCTCTTTATGCATTCGATAAGAAAAGAAAAATTTAGCTTGAAGCTCATCTTTATCTGAACTATTCGTTACAAAATAAATTTTATCTTTAGAACTTAGCTCTAATCCCTCTGTTAAAGATGTTAAAAAATCTTTATTTATTGGAATGGAAACAACTAAATAATAAGTTGTTGTTTCTGTTCCATAAGGTATTACAATTCTTGCATAAATTTTATCATGAACTGCTGCTAAGTAATAACCATTTTCTTCAAACTCCTTTTTTGTTGAAGTTTCTAAAAGAATATGAATGTTATCCTCTGTTAAAGTTCCTAAATTATTTTTATTTCCATGTTCACCTAATAACTCTCCATCTGAAGAGATAATCGTTATAACTGAATTATAATAACTTCTAAAATCTTCTTTTAAAAGATTATATTTTAACATCTCCGCAATCTGCTGATTACCTTCGTTTATTCTATATTTACCAATCTCTTTATATACATCATTTCTAATATCTCCGAAATAAGATTTATGATTACTCATAAGTAAATTCATCTTATTTTTCGTAGTATCTTCTATTCTTTGCTCCATATCTTGAAATGATGTTAAAGCTACTACAATTGCTATCAAAATAGAGGTTATAAATATTGCTATATCGTTGTAAAAAATTATTTTGACTAACAATGAATTTTGTTTTATCCTCATAATTTAAAGTCCCTTTTTAGTTAATCCTACTCTTTCCCTCTCTTTATCAATATCCTTTATCTTAACTTTTATAATTTGACCAACAGATAATACTTTACTTGGGTCATCTATAAATTTATCAGAGATTTCAGAGATATGAAGTAATGCGTCATTTTTTAAACCTATATCTATAAAGGCTCCAAACTTTATTACATTTCTTACCGTACCTTCAAGTTCCATTCCTGGCTGAAGATTATCTATTTTTAATATATCTGACTTTAATAATGGTTTTGGAATACTATCTCTTGGATCTCTTCTCTCTTTTATTAAAGCTTCATATATATCTTTCACTGTTTCATAACCATAATTATTTTCAATAGAATAAGATTTTGCATCAAAATCTTTTAAAGATTCTTTTGCATTTAACAAATCTTTTTCATATTGAACCAAAGATATTTCAACATTTTTTAATATATCTTGAGCTATTTTATAAGATTCTGGATGGATTATTGTATTATCTAAAGGATTTTCTCCATCTAGTATAATTAAGAATCCTGCCATTTGCTCATAAGCTTTAGCTCCTAAACCTTTTACTTTTAGTAGTTGTTTTCTATTTTTAAAGTTTCCATTTTCTTTTCTATAATCAACTATAGCTTTAGCTACACCTTTTTTTACACCTGAAACATAAGCTAACAGTGCCCAAGATGCTGTATTAACATTTACTCCAACACCATTTACTACTAGTTGAATTACCTCTTCTAAAGATTGGTCCAATCTTTTTTGATTAACATCATGCTGATACATTCCAACACCTATCGATTTTGGATCTATCTTAACCAATTCTGCTAATGGATCTTGAATTCTTTTACCTATTGAAATAGCTCCTCTAACTGTTACGTCTAAATCTGGAAATTCCTCTACTGCTATTTTAGAAGCTGAATATATTGATGCCCCTGCTTCATTTCCAATTAAATATTTTACATCTGATTTAACATCTTTCAGCACTTGAGCAACAAAGCTTTCTGTTTCTCTAGATGCAGTTCCATTTCCAATAACAATTATATCAATATCATATTTCTGAATAAAATCTTTCATTTTTCTTTCAGCTTCTTTTAACTGATTTTCATGATGCATCTCTTTTACTAAAAAGAAAACAGTATTCTCTTTAAAAAATCCATCTTTATCAATTATAGCTACTTTACAACCAGTTCTATAACCTGGATCTAATGCAAGTATATTTTTTTCATGTAATGGAGGTTGCATTAAAAGATTTTTTAAATTTTCTTTAAATACAACAATCGCTTCATCTTCTGCTTTTTCTGTTAATATATTTCTAACTTCTCTTTCAATAGAAGGTAAAATTAATCTGTCTAAAGCATCTATAACTATCTCTTTATGTAATAAAATTATCTCTTTGTTTTTAAAATCTTTCAATAAATAATTTTCAATAAAAATTCTATCTCTATCTTCAAAATTTAAAGATGTTGATAAAACCCCTTCATTTTCTCCTCTATTCAAAGCTAAAATTCTATGAGATAACACTTTGTTTAATGGCTCTATATATTCATAATAATCTTTATAAAGTTGCTTTTGATCTAACTCTTCTGCTTTTTTACTTTTTTTAGATTGAATATATGCTTTTTTCAACATATCTTCTCTTAATTTTTCTCTATACTCAACAGTTTCTGATAAATTTTGAGCTACAATTAATTTTGCACCATCAATAGCTTTTTCTATATCTAGCACTTCTTCTGTAATAAATAACTCTGCATTTTTTCTTAATTCTTCTAATGAAGAAACTGTATATATTTTTTGTGATAATGGTTCTAATCCAAGCTCTTTAGCTATATCAGCTTTAGTTTTTCTTTTCTTTTTATATGGAAAATAGATATCCTCTACAGCTTGTAGTTTTTGAGCAGAGTTTATTTTCAAGACTAATTCATCTGTTAATTTCCCCTGTTCTTCGATTAATCTTATAACCTCTTCTTTTCTTATCTCTAAGTTTCTCAAATAAGTTATCAATTCAGATATTTTTAAAATATTTGTTTCATCTAAATTATTAGTAATTTCTTTTCTATATCTTGCGATGAACGGTACTGTTGCTCCTTCATCTAAAAGTTTAACAGTATTAATTATCTGTTCGATTTTTAATCCTGTTTCTTTACTGATTTTATTAAAGAGTGTATCCATTAATCCTCCTTTGCACAGTGAATTTACCTCGTATTATACCATATATTAACAATCAATGTCTAATATAAACAGAAAAAAAGGTGCCTTTTCAGGCACCTAAATTCATGCAATTAGTTTTTCTTTGCAGCTTCGAACTTTGCCCAAACACCAGATTTGTCTAATAAAGACTTTACTGTTCTTGTAGGTTGTGCTCCATTCATAAGGAATTTAACAATTTCTTCTTCTTTAAGAGATACTTTTCCATCTTCTAATGGGAAGTAGTTTCCTAAGTAAGCTACTGCTTTTCCATCTCTTCTTGATAAAGCTTCCATTGCAGCTATTCTGTATACAGGTCTCTTTTTGCTTCCCATTCTAGTTAATCTTAATTTTAACATTTAAAATCACTCCTCTTATCTTTCTATTTTTTTATTTTGGTATCATTTACCTAAATCTCTATTTAAAATGGAAACTTCATTCCACCTTTTCTTCCACCCATTCCAGGAAGTTGTGGGAATTTTCCAGTCGAGAACATCTTCATCATTTCTCTCATTTGTTCAAACTGCTTCAATAGTTTATTTATATCAGCAACATCTGATCCACTACCCTTAGCTATTCTTTGTTTACGACTAGCTTTTAATATCTCTGGCTTTTTTCTTTCTTCTTTAGTCATTGATTGAATAATGGCTTCTACTTTTTTCATCTCTTTTTCAGCAGGTGCTAAATCTCCTATTTGACCCATACCTGGAATCATTTTAAGAATATTTCCTAATGAACCTAGCTTTTTTATATTTTGCAATTGTTTCAAGAAATCATCTAAATCAAATTTCTGAGTTCTAATTTTCTCTTCTAAAGATTTTGCATCCTCTTCACCTATTGCTTCTTGAGCTTTTTCAACTAATGAAACAACATCTCCCATTCCTAAAATTCTTGAAGCTAATCTTTCAGGATGGAATAGTTCTAAATCATCTATTTTTTCTCCAGTTCCAACGAATTTAATTGGCTTTCCAACAACTGACTTTACTGAAAGTGCTGCTCCACCTCTTGTATCTCCGTCAAACTTTGTTAGTACAACTCCATCAATACTTAATGCGTTATTAAATGACTGTGCAAGATTAACTGCATCTTGTCCTATCATTGCATCTACTACTAAAAGTATCTCTTGTGGTCTTACTATTTTTTTTACATCTTTTAACTCTTCCATCAATTTTTCATCTATATGTAATCTTCCAGCAGTATCTATTATTAAATACGTTGCTCCAGACTCTTTAGCTTTTTGTAATCCTCTTTCACAAATACCAACAGCGTCATTACTTCCTATTTCAAAGTAAACTTCTACTTCTATTTGCTGTGCTAAAACTTCTAACTGCTTCATAGCTGCAGGTCTATAAATATCTGCTCCTATTAAGAAAGGTTTTTCCCCTTGTTTTTTTAGATGTTTTGCCAATTTACCTGCAAATGTTGTTTTTCCAGCTCCTTGAAGACCTGCTAACATTATTACAGTTGGATTTTTTACACTTTTTGTTAATCTTGAGTTTGTTCCCCCTAAAAGCTCTACTAACTCATCATTAACTATTTTTATAAACTGTTGTCCTGGATTTACTCCAGTTAAAACTTCTGCTCCAACAGCTTTCTCTTGAATTTTCACAACAAATTCTTTTACAACTTTATAGTTTACGTCGGCCTCTAGTAAAGACATTCTAACTTCACGTAAAGCCTCTTTTATATTACTTTCGCTTAGTTTTCCATGACCTCTAACTTTTTTCATTATGTCTTGGAATCTATTTCCTAAATTTTCTAACATGGCTACCCCTACTAAAAGTTTTTTTCGATTATTTCTTCCAGTTTTTCAATTTTAAAATTTTTCTTTAAATTATTCAACTGTTTTAATAGCTCTACATCTCTTTTGTAAAATCCTATTTTCTCTTCATAATCTCTCAGAATTTTTATTCCTCTTCTTATGTTATCATAGACAGCTTGTCTAGTTATATTATATTTCTTTCCTATCTCTGTAAGAGAAAGGTCTCCTTCGAAGTGCTCTAACAAATATTCTTTTTGTCTATCACTTAAAAGATTACTATAATAGTCAAGCAGAATAGAGACTTCTAACATCTCATTCAATTCCATAACATCACCAAGATATTATATCTATTCTTATAAATTTTGTCAAGCATTTTTTCTTTACAATCCTGTTAATTTAATAACTATAAAAATAACTTCCACCTGTAAATTCCTTCAGTATAGATTCGTCTGGAACATACTTATCAGGTATAGATATAAAATAATTTAACATTCTTAAAAGTTTTCTAGCTTCATCATAGTGAGGACTACTCATTTTAATCTTAATAAGTTCTCTCTCCACTGCTGGTTTTAAAACTCCTATTTCATAAGTTAAACTTGTATCAAATATAACATCTGCATTTTCTTGATAAGGAAAAATATTTTTCTCCTCTCCTCTTCTCACTCTTTCCCACATCTCTAAAGTTTCTTCAGCATTAAAATTCCTAGAGATACTATCTCTAACAATTCTTCTCATTTTTCTTACAACACTGGTTTTTATTCTATTGTGAGAATCTATATTAAGTTGAGTTAAACAACTTATATAAATTTTAAATATATGATTTTGAGCTATCCCTTCAATCAAAGAATTGTTTAGCCCATGAATTCCTTCTAAAATTATAATTGAATCTTTTTTTATCTTTACTATTTCTCCTTTTTCTTTTTTTCTTCCAGTACTGAAATCATACTTTGGAATTTCAACCTCTTTTCCCAACATAAGATCTTTTAAATTTTTATTTAGTAATCCAATATCTAAGGCATCTATCGTTTCAAAATCTTTTTTTCCATCTCCATCCAATGGAATAGCCTCTCTATCTTTATAATAATCATCTAAAGATATCATCAATGGTTTTATCTCAGAAGCCATCATATGCAATTTTAATCTATTACTAAAAGTTGTTTTACCTGAAGAACTTGGTCCTGCTATAGTTACAATTTTTATATCTTCATCCTCTAATATCTTTTCGGAAATTTTAGTTATTTTTTTATCATGTAAAGTTTCATTCACTCTTATTAATCCTACTATTTTTCCAGATAAATTTATTCTATTTAAACTTCCTACACAAGATACTCCCATTATTTCATTCCATTTAGAACTTTCTTTGTATACTTTAGCTAATTTTTTATCATCTATCATTCGTGGTATCTCAATAATACCATTAATATCTTCAAGAGTTTTAAAAATAAAACCTTCATCGTAACTATATATTTCAAATTCTTTTACAAACTCTGTATTTTTATAGAGTTCTTCAATAAAATAACTTCGATATTTATCTAGTTCATATATAAAAAATGAAACTATTCCTGTTGTTTCTAAAAGCTCTTTTAAATCTTCACGTATATTTTGTAAATATTTTTTATTTATTCTCTCTGAGTTAAAATGAATTTTTCTTATGTGTTTTTTTTCATTAATAATTTCTTGCATTCTTTTTTTAATTTTTTCAATTTCATCTTCGGAAATATGTTTTTGTCCATTAACCGTTATATAAACTCCATTATTTAAAGAATTTCTAAAAGTTAACTTATACTCTGGATAAATATCATTAATAGCTTTTAATAAGATCAATTTAGCTGTTAAATGATATTTTCTACTATCAAACTTTTCCATAAACTCCTCCTTAAAATAAAAATAACTCTAAAATAATATTTACATTAATTTAGAGTTATCCTTTTATTTATTTTAGATATCTTTTTCTATCAAATTACAAGCATAAAAATGTCCTGGAGAAATCTCTCTTAATAAAGGAGTCGTATTTTCACATTCTGGTACTGCAATACTGCATCTTTTTCTAAATCTGCAACCCACTCCTGGATTAATTGGAGATGTTATCTCTCCTTTTAGCATCTCTCTATTCATTTTATGTTTTATACTTGCCACTGGAATTGCTGATAATAAAGCTTTTGTATATGGATGGACTGGATTTTTAAATAACTCTTTTGCTGGTGCTTTTTCTACCAACTCTCCTAAATACATTACAGCTATATCGTCTGAAAAATGTTTAACTACAGATAAATCATGTGTTATAAACATAAATGTTAATCCAAATTCCTCTTGTAAATCTTTCATTAAATTCAATACTTGAGCTTGTATTGAAACGTCCAATGCTGAAACAGGTTCATCACAAACTATAAATTTTGGATTTAATGCTAATGCTCTAGCTATACCTATTCTTTGTCTTCTTCCACCATCTAATTCATGAGGATAAGTATTTGTAAGTCTTTCACTTAATCCAACAGTTTCCATAAGTTCAGTTACTTTTTCATTTAACTCTTTTTTATTTGCACATTTTTTATGTATTATTAAAGGTTCCGCAATTATTTCACTTACAGTCATTCTAGGATTTAGTGAGGCATAAGGATCTTGGAAAATTATTTGCATCTCTTCTCTTAATTTTACCATTTCAGCTTTTCCATACTCTCTTATATTTTTACCTTCAAATAGTATTTCACCATCTGTCGCTTCTAATAATCTTAATACAACTCTTCCAGTTGTCGACTTTCCACATCCTGACTCTCCAACAATTCCTAAAGTTTTACCTCTTTCAATTGAGAATGTAACTCCATCAACTGCATGTAAAAGTCCTTTTGGTGTGTTAAAATACTTTTTTAAGTTTCTTACTTCTAATATATTATCTGCCATCTCTTCCCCCTTGAAGCTCTACTACATTTATTATCCCTTCGTAAGCTAAACATTTAACTTTATGTCCATTCTCATTTGTTGTTTTAGGTATTGTTGTTGAGCACACTGATTGAGCATGAGGACATCTCGGATGGAATCTACATCCTGAAGGTAAATCTGTTGGATCTGGCATTAATCCTTTAATTGGTTTTAATCTTGTTACCTCTTCATCTAAATTTGGTATTGAATCAAATAAACCATGAGTATATGGGTGCTTTGGATTTTCAAACAAATCATATAGTGTCCCTGATTCTACAATCTCTCCAGCATACATTATAGCTACTTTATCACAAACTTGAGCAACTACCCCTAAATCATGTGTTATTAAAAGCATTGATGTTTTTAATTTTTCTTTTAAATCATTCATTAAATCTAAAACTTGAGCTTGAATTGTAACATCTAGTGCTGTTGTTGGCTCATCAGCTATTAATAATTTAGGATTACAAGCTAAAGCTATTGCTATTACAACCCTCTGTTTCATCCCACCTGAAAATTGATGTGGATAATCATTTAATCTATTTCCTGGTATTCCAACTAATTCTAACATTTCACTCGCTTTTACCATTGAATCTTTTAATGATAACTTTTCATGAATTTGTATAACCTCAGCTATTTGGTCTCCAACTGTTAAAACTGGATTCAATGATGTCATTGGATCTTGGAAAATCATACTTATCTCTCTTCCTCTGATTGCTCTCATCTCATCTTCAGGAAGAGTTAATAAATTTTTACCTTCAAATAGTATTTCACCAGATAATATTTTTCCTGGTGGGTTTGGAACTAATCTCATTATTCCTAATGCTGTTGTACTTTTTCCTGCTCCTGTTTCTCCTACTAATCCTAAAGTTTCACCTTCATTTAATTCTATTTCTAAATCAGTTACAGCCAAAACTTTTTCATCATTTGTTTCATAGTTTATTGATAAATTTTTTATAGTTAATAAATTTTTCATTTAAGTTCATCTCCTGATTGTAATTATTGTTTTAATCTTGGGTCTAAAGCATCTCTAAGACCATCACCTAAAATATTTAATGATAAAATTGTTATCATTATTGATACACCTGGGAATGTTGTAACCCACCAAGCATATCTTAAATATTGTCTACCTCCAGATAGCATCGAACCCCATTCAGGTGCTGGTGGTTGAATTCCTAATCCTATAAAGCTTAATCCTGCAGTAGCTAATATTGCCCCTGCAACACCTAATGTTCCTTGTACAATTACTGGTGCTAAAGAGTTTGGTATGATATGTCTAAATATTATTCTTGCATCACTTGCTCCTATAGCCCTTGCTGCTTCTATAAACTCTTGGTCTCTTATTGATAAAACAGACGCTCTAACTATTCTTGCATATCTTGGTATAGAAGAGATACTAACTGCTATCATTAAATTAACTAAATTTGGTCCTAATGCCGATACAATTGCAATTGCTAAAAGTATACTAGGTACCGCTAAGAAAATATCCATTATTCTCATTACTACGTTATCTAATTTTCCACCATAATATCCAGCTATAGCTCCTAAGAATCCTCCTGCTATTATAGCTATTCCAACTGCTAAAATTCCTACTTTTAAAGAAACTCTTGCTCCATGTATTAATCTTGCAAAAATATCTCTTCCAAACTCATCTGTTCCTAGCCAGTTTTGAGCTGAAGGTGGTTTTAATCTCATTCTTAAATTTTGTTTTATTACAACTTGGTCATAGTTTGCTATCTGATCTGCAAATAGTGCTAGTAAAATGATTGTTACTAAAACAAATAATCCAAACAATGCCATTTTATTTCTTTTTAAATTTTTCCATAATTCTGCCCATTGGCTTCTTTTTTTTCCTACGTTTTCATTTTTTGTAGTCGCCATTTTATTCACTCCTCTATTTATATTGCGATTTTATTCTTGGATCTACATATGCATAAAGTATATCTACTGCTAAGTTTACAATACTAAATGTTACTGCTAAGAATATCACCGCTGCTAAAACTGTTGGTGTATCTTTTTGTCTAATGGCATCAACCATCATTCTACCTACACCAGGCCATGAATAAACTGATTCTGTAAGTACAGCTCCTCCTAACAATCCACCAAATTGTAATCCAATAACTGTTATAACTGGAATTAATGCATTTTTAAGAGCATGTTTATTTATTACAACTTTTTCAGCTACACCTTTAGCTCTTGCAGTTCTTATATAATCTTGTCTTATAACTTCAAGCATTGAAGATCTAGTCATACGAGTGATTATAGCTGCTGATCCAACTCCTAAAGTTACTGATGGCAAAATCAAACTTTTTAATCCATCAAATCCACCAGATGGTAACCATCTCAAATTAACAGAGAATGTCAATATTAGCATTAATCCTAACCAAAACACTGGCATTGAAACTCCTAATAATGCTCCTATCATACTTACACTATCAATAAAAGTATACTGTCTAGTTGCTGAAATTATTCCAAGAGGTATTCCAATGCATACAGCTATTATTATTCCTAATACTGCAAGAATTAATGTATTTGGAAATCTTGAAAATATCTCTCCAAAAACTTCTCTTCCTGTTGTATAAGAATGTCCGAAATCTCCTACGATAGCATTTTTAACAAATCTTAAATATTGAATAATAAATGAGTCATTCAATCCCATTTCATTTCTTAATTGAGCAACAGCTTCTCTTGGAGCACTTTCTCCTAATATAAGTTGAGCTGGATCTCCTGGTGTTAAGGACATTATTGTAAACACTAGAAATGATACTCCTAACAGTACTGGTATTAACAATAATATTCTTTTTAATATATACTTGTGCATTCTGTGAACCTCCTCATTTCATTTATATTAGAAAGGAAACCAAAGAATGGTTTCCTTTCTAAAGTGATTAATATTTATTTTGTTTTAGTAGCTCCATAAACTTTATGATGTCCTGCTGGATGCATTTTAAAGTTCTGAACATTTTTTTGTTTTCCTATATTTTGTGAAGTATAAGCTATTGTAAATATAGGTGCATCTTCTTGTAAAATCTCTTGTGCTTCAAAGTAATAATTTTTTCTTTCATCTGCATTAGTTGAGCTCTTCGCTTTTGTTAATAACTCATCAATTTTAGGATTTGTATAGAACGATCTATTTCCTGCTCCACCTTTATTTGCAGAGTTAAATAATGGATCTAACCCATAATCTGCATCTCCTGTTACAGAAACCCATCCTAATATAAACATATCATGATCTCCTCTTGCAGTACCATCTAAATATGCTCCCCACTCAAGAGTTTCAATTATAACATCTACTCCAATTTGTTTTAATTGATCTTGAACAATTACAGCAATATCTCTTCTTGTTGGATTATCATTTGTCCATAATTTTAATTTTAAACCTTTTTCATATCCAGCTTCTTTTAATAATACTTTTGCTTTTTCTGGATTAAACTCATAAGATTTTGCATTTGGATTGTATCCAAATACTTTTGGTCCAATCGGTGAATTAGCTTTTACTGCTGAACCTTGATAAGCTACATCAATTATATCTTGAACATTTATACCGTAAGATATAGCTTGTCTAACTCTTTTATCTTTTAAAGACTCTTTATTTACATTAAAACCTATATAAGCCATTGATAATGAAGGCTCTTCTACAAAATCTAAAGATGAATTTCCCTGAACCATACCTTTATCAACTGGTTCTAAGTCATAAGCTACATCTACTTCTCCAGTTTCTAAACCAATAGTTCTATTTGTTCCTTCAACAATACTTCTAAATACTACTTTTTCTATTGGTGCTTTTCCCATATAGTAATCTGGATTTGCTGTCAAATTAATTCTATCTCCTGCTTGCCAACTAACAAACTTGTAAGGACCAGTTCCTACTGGATTTTGACCATAGGCTCCACCTAATTTTTCTACTGATTCTCTATTCAAAATAGATGCTGCTGTATGAGCTAAATGACTTAATAAAGCTCCAAAAGGTTTTCCAGTTTTTATCCTAACAACATAATCACTCACTACCTCAATTGATTCAACTGCTCCTATTATGTGTGATACCTGAGGTGAAGCTTTCATTCTATCTAGAGTAAATTTAACATCATCAGCTGTTAATTCTTCTCCATTATGGAATTTAACACCTTTTCTTAAATTAAACTCTATTGTTGTATCATCAATTTGTTTCCAACTTTCAGCTAATCCAGGAATTATATTCATATCAGTATCTTGCTTTACTAAAGAATCATATATTTGTCCTGCTACTCTTGATGATGGTTGATCATTTGAAGCATGTGGGTCTAAAACTTTCGCATCTGCCCCTTGAGCTATTATCAAGGTATTTTTATCAGCTTTAGCTTCTAAATTCATTCCTAAAAAAATTGTAAGAGCACTAAGTAAAACTATTTTCTTTTTCATTCTCTCCCCCTGTATCTTAATTTTATTTATTCAAAAATTTATATGCTTAAAATAATATAACCTTTTATATGATACAAATCAAATTTATTTAATGAATGAATACCATTTAAAAAATAAATTTTTTTAATAAATATAAAAAAAGAAAAAAAATTTCCATTTTTTAAAATCTAGTTAATATAAATAGAACCTCCTAAATCCTTAGGAGGTTCTATTTTCTATACGACTAAATTTAATTAAGGTGGCTAATATTTATTTTGCTTTTTTTTCAGTTTTTTCTACAGATTTTTTTTGCATAGCTACATACTTATCAGCTCCATAGTAAGCTCTTAAGTACATCTCTTTTAAGTCGCTCATTAATGGATATCTTGGGTTTGCACCTGTACATTGGTCATCAAATGCAGATTCTACCATTACATCTAATTTCTCTAAGAATTCCTGCTCAGAAACTCCATACTCAGCTATTGTTGCTTTTATTCCAATCTCAGTTTTTAACTCAGATACTTTCTTTCTGAATAATTTTACTTTTTCTTCAGGAGTTTCAGTTCCTTTTGTTAATTCTAAGTAGTCAGCTAACTTTGCATAACGCTCTTTTGCATTTGGATATTTGTATTGTGCAAATCCTGCCATTTTGAAAGGCTTATCAGTTGCATTGAATCTTATTACTTCATCAAGTAATAATGCATTTGCTGTTCCGTGTGGTATGTGGAAAGCTGCTCCTAACTTATGAGCCATTGAGTGGCATATTCCTAGGAAAGCATTTGAGAAGGCCATTCCTGCCATACAAGATGCATTTGCCATTTTTTCTTTTGCTTTTACTGCTGTTGCTCCTCCTTTTACAGATTCTGGAAGGTATTTAAATGTTAATCTAGTAGCCTCTAAAGCTAAAGGATTAGTGAACTCTGAAGCTAATACTGAAACATAAGCTTCAACAGCATGTGTTACAACGTCTATTCCTGATGCTGCTGTTAATCCAGCTGGCATTGATAACATTAATTGTGGATCTACTACTGCTACATTTGGTGTAATTTCGTAGTCAGCTAGAGGATATTTAACTCCTGTAGCATCATCAGTTATAACTGCGAATGGAGTTACTTCTGATCCAGTTCCTGCTGAAGTTGCTACAGCCCAGAACTCAGCTTTTTTACCCATTTTAGGGAACTTAACTATTCTTTTTCTGATATCCATGAATGTCATAGCTAAATCCTTGAAGTTTACAGTTGGGTGCTCATACATTACCCACATAATCTTAGCAGCGTCCATTGCTGATCCTCCACCAAGAGCTATAATAACATCTGGGTTATAATTTCTCATTAAATCTGCACCTTTTTCAACTATACTTAAAGTTGGATCTGCTTCAACATCAGAGAATACTCTGTAGTCTACTCCAATACAATCTAAAACAGATGTTATGTGATCTGTATATCCTAATTTTGCTAATTGATTATCTGTTACGATAACAGCTTTTTTCTTTCCTTTTAACTCTTCTAAAGCTACTGGAAGAGATCCGAATTTGAAGTAAACTCTCTCAGGGATTCTGAACCAAAGCATATTTTCTCTCCTTTTAGCAACAGTCTTTATGTTAATTAAATGCTTAACTCCAACGTTTTCAGAAACAGCATTTCCTCCCCATGATCCACATCCAAGTGTTAAAGAAGGTGCTAGCTTAAAGTTAAATACATCTCCTATTGCTCCTTGAGCTGCTGGCATGTTTATTAATGTTCTTCCTGTTTTCATTGTTTTTCCAAATAAATCAATCTTATCTTTTGCAACTAACTCATCTGCATAAAGAACAGATGTATGTCCCATTCCACCAAGTTCGATTAATCTGTCAGCTTTCTTTAAAGCGTCTTCGAAGTTTGTAGCTTTATACATTGCTAATACTGGTGAAAGTTTTTCATGAGAGAATGATTCTTCTAACTCAACTGATTCAACTTCTCCAATTATTACTTTTGTATCTTCTGGAACATTAACTCCAGCCATTTTAGCTATTTT
>JBOFYP010000110.1:0-1027 GCA_051654725.1 Cetobacterium sp. | reverse complement strand
ATTTTCTTTTGCAGAGCAAACAAGGCGGGAACCGTTATGGCAATCACCAGCATTGCCACCAGAACTTCAATTAAACCAAAGCCACGCGAGTGTGAAATAACCATCAATAATCACTCCATGAGCCGGCCATAATTCCCTGAGACTTTAAATTATCACTCATGTCATTAAGTAGTTTTGAGTCGTACGTTAACTTAAATGATGATTCAAACCACGCCTTACCTTGGCTATCTAATAAAATAGTACCGACCATAGTAACTGTATCTCCAGCGTAGAAACGAAGATTCACCTTAGAATCTTTTACACTGTCAATAAGAGATATCATACCCCTATAGTTCGAACCGCCTTCAGTATAAAAAATCAAACCTTTCTCTGGATCTGTGATGTATTTATATGCTTGAGAGTCTTCTTTTGGCAAGCCTGTAAGATTGATTACTATATTAGCTGGCTCGTTTTCTGATGGTGATGGAAGCTTCCCACCCAAATTACATCCCCAAACAGATGGGTACCCTGCGCCAATATAAGGATAAACCTGAAACTCATGAATGGAGCTCGCATCAAGATCAAGCCAGATATGATTAGCCAACTTCCCTTTATTTTTTGCATCAGGCATTGACTTAATTACCGCCTCGCATTTTGAGCCAGAATCGACTTTAACATCGGCCATATTTAGAAATTTTGCTTTTGATTTCTTAAACTCTTCACCTAAATATACAGAACTTGCTCTATTTTTATCATTAATATCTTTATTCTGATTAAATCCCTTTGTTTCATCTACTGGCTTCTGTCCATGTGACGGATCAACACTGATCCCAGTATCATCGCCTATCATTTTAAAATCATAGTTAGGTGTCTTAGAGCCCTGATGTAAATCATAAAATAGCTTCCCTCCCGTTTCGACACTCCCTCCAGTAACACTGCCATCTGCAATATGAAAGTATGTATTACCCACAATATATACATCACCAGTAGACACAATTGCGGATTTAGGTATCGTTTTCATCCCACCAATAGATTGGTATACAGTACG
>JBOFYP010000109.1:0-21708 GCA_051654725.1 Cetobacterium sp. | reverse complement strand
TCCAAATATTTTCTTTTTTTAAAATATATTCAATAAATTCTCTAACAGCTCCTTCTCCTCCATTTTTAGAAGAGATAAAATCTGAAATATGTAAAATTTCTTCTACAGAATCTTTAGGAGCACCAGCTATTTTGCATTTTTTCATAACAGCTAAATCTATAAGGTCGTCTCCCATATATGCTATATTTTCATAAGATATTTTATATTTTTCTAAAATTGAATCTAAAACACCAATTTTATTTTTAATTCCTTGATGAATTTCTTTGATTCCAAGCTCATTACATCTTTTACTAACAATTTGAGATGTTTTTCCAGTAATTATAGCAATTTCTTTACCTAAAGATATTGCTTGTGTAATTCCAAGACCATCTTTTACATTAAAAGCTTTCATTTCGTCTCCAAGATTAGAAATGTATAGTTTACCATCAGTTAAAGTTCCATCAACATCTAATACAATAAGCTTAATCATAAAATTCCTCCTTCAAAAACAAAATAAAACAGGGGAATTCCCCTGTTTTACTCTAATAGCATCAATTATAAAGCGTTAACTTTTGCAGCTAATCTTGCTTTTCTTCTAGATACAGTATTCTTCTTCATGATTCCTTTGCTAACAGCTTTGTCTAACTCTTTGTAAGCGATAGATAAAGCAGCGTTAGCAGCCTCAACCTCTTTAGTTTCTACTGCTACTAATACTTTTTTAAGCATAGTTTTTACTCTAGACTTTACAGCCTGATTTCTGTCTCTGTTTCTCTCTGCTACTAATATTCTCTTTTTTGCTGATTTTGAATGTGCCAAATCAAAAACCTCCCTTTAATTTTTAAATAAATTTTTCATATTATGATAACATAAATAATAGATCTTGTCAATATGATTATCAATGTTAGTATAAGTGTTTCAATTTGACAGGTAAGCATAAAAAGAGACACAAATATGTACAATGGACTGAATATATTTTACCATATTTTATAGAAAAAAAGAAGATAATAAAAAAAATAATTTATATTTTTTCAAAAAAAGAGTATTATATTAAGAGTAGAATATAATTTTAAAGAAAGGGAATAAATGAATATAGAAGAAAAGATATCTTTAGATGTAATAAACAAGATAAAGATAGAAATAGAAAAAGAAGATGGTAAAGAGATATTATTTAGAGGAATTCCAAATGATGTTGGAGTAATAGTAGATGTAAAGGTTTTAACAAAAGCAAAGAGATACACAGTACCAACAATTTTGAGGAAAATGAAAAAAGAAGAGGTAATAATATTTAATCACTCATCAAAGCATTTACATCCTACAGATGGCGAGGTAGAGTTAGCTGCGAACTATTCTACGAAATTAAATGGAGCCTCATATATTGTCGATAATAACCTTACAGAGCTATATGAACTTGTTGAATTAGTTCAAAAAACAAATATCAAAATAGATGTAAAACCTTATTTTGAAAAAAAAGGTCTTTTAGCGGGAGTATTTAGTGAGTTTGAATATAGAAAAGAACAGTTAGATATGGCAAAAGTAATTGAAAAAGGTTTAAATACAGAAACAAAAGTTATAGTAGAAGCAGGAACAGGAACAGGAAAAACATTAGCATATTTAATTCCTGCGATTGAATGGAGTATAAAAAATAAAAAAAGAGTTGTAATAAGTACTAATACAATTAATTTACAAGAGCAATTATTAAATAAGGATATACCAATAGCTAAAAAAGTAATTAAGGATGAATTTAATTATATTTTAGTAAAAGGAAGAGGTAATTACTTGTGCAATAGAAAACTACATAATATAGCAATGGGAGATTTTGTAGATTTTGAGGAATATAGTGAAAATCAAAAAATAGAATTTAAAGAAGTTTTAAAATGGGGTGGAAAAACAGAAACTGGAGATAAAGCAGAGCTTCCTTTTGAAGTAGATTATATTATTTGGGAAAATTTCCAAAGTGAAAGTGATATGTGTGTTGGAAATAAATGTCAATTTAAATCTCAATGCTATTTTTTAAAAGCAAGAGATGAAAAAAAGAAAGCAGATATTTTAATAACTAATCATCATATGTATTTTTCAGATTTAGCAATAAGAAAAGAGATTGGATTTAACACAGAATATTCTATTCTTCCAGAGTATGAGTTAGTTGTTTTTGATGAAGCTCATAATGTAGAAAAAGTAGCAAGAGATTATTTCTCTTATGAAGTTTCTAAATATGGATTTACTAAAAATATGAACCAGATATATACGATGGAAAAATCTAAAAAGAAGGGAACGGGAAGTCTTGACGTTTTAATAAAACATTTAGAGCATTGTGATTACGATGGAAAAAAATCAACTATATCTGATTTACAAAATGATATAAAATTAAAACATAGAAATCTTTTTGTATCTGGAAGAAGCTATTTTAATTTTTTAATTGAAATTTTTTCAAAAGGACAGATGAAAAGTATAACTTATAGATTGAAAAAAAATGATTTTCAAAAAGCTCCATATTATAATCAATTAGACAATTTAAAAGATGAATTTATAGGAGACTTATCTTCATATTTAAAAAAGGTAAAAACAATTTTAGGAAGAATAAGAGAGCTAGATGATAAAGAGGGCTACATAAGTGATTTTTCAAGGTATATTGATAGGTTGGATACTTTTTTACAAAACTTTAAATTTATAAACTCACTAGATGATGAAAAATTTATTTACTGGGTAGATATTAATGGAAAAAAAAGTAATTCAAAATTAGTTGCAACACCCTTAAAAATAGATAGTGAATTGGATAAAAGTTTATATTCAAATTTAAAACAGATTATTTTTACATCAGCAACTATAGCTATAGGAAATGATTTTTCATATTTTAAAGAAAGTATAGGATTAAAAGAGTTAACTTTAGAGAAAGTTATACATTCACCATTTGATTACAATAATCAAATGAAAGTTTATTTACCAAAAGATTTATTAAATCCAAGTGATCTTAAATTTAATGATAGTGTAAAAGAATTTTTAAAAAATTTGATATTGAAAACTTCTGGAAAATGCTTTATACTATTTACTTCTTACGGGACATTAAATTATATGTACTTCTTAATAAAAGATGAACTTGAAAAAGCAGGATTAAATTTATTAATGCAAGGACAAGCACCAAGAACTCAACTTGTAGAGATGTATAAAAATTTAAAAAATCCTGTTTTATTTGGTACAGATTCTTTTTGGGAAGGTGTTGATATAAAAGGGGATCAACTGAGTTCTGTTATAATATTTAAATTACCTTTTAAAGTTCCGAGTGATCCAATTACAGAAGCTATTATAGAAAATATAGCTCAGCAAAATAAAAATGCATTTGTTGAATATCAGATTCCAGAATCTGTAATAAAATTTAAGCAAGGTATTGGAAGATTAATTAGAAGTAAAAGTGATAAAGGAATAATTACAATATTAGATAATAGAGTAATAACAAAAACCTATGGAAAATATTTCAAAGATGCAATTCCAACTAAAAATATAAAAATACTTAAAATGGAAGATGTATTAAAAGATATTTCTAAATCTTAAAAGGAGTAAATAAATATGAAAAAAATTGAGCTATTTGGATTAAGCTTAACTTTTAAAATCAATAAAAAAAATTCAGATGATGCAGAGTTGTATACAAAAGATCATCATTTAAAAGAGAAAATATTTTATTTAATATTAATGATTATTTTAATTGTAACAACTTCTAAAAATGGTTATATGGGAAATAAGCAAAAATATGATGTTGGAGATGTAGTAATAAAAGATGTTTACTCTCCTAAAAGTGTTCTTTTCAATGATAGAGATAAGAAACAAGAAATTATAAAAAAATTGATGGAAAGTTCAAAAAAAGAATATATATATGTACCTCAAGCAGGTACAATATACATATCAGCTGCAGAGAATTTATTTGAAGAGATTATAAAAAAAGATTTTAAAAAGAATAGGTTGTATTTAGATGGAGTTGAAGATGTTATAGGAAAACAGCTACCATCAAAATTAATTACAGATTTAACGCAGTTAAATAAAAAAAATCTGTTAGAAACTAAAGAAAGAGTAATAAGTTTTTTAACAAAAGCATATGCAATAGGAGTTATAAGAGAAAAGGGTGAATTAACAATTTCACCACCAAATGATGAATTATTTTTAGAACTACCAGTATTTGATAAAAAAATTATTGAAAACTTTTTAACTGCAAATTATATATACGATGAAACAAAAACTAAAAATTCAATAGCAGAGACTATTATTCAAATAGATGATCAAATTATAGATATAAAAGCAGGAACTTTACTTGTTAAAAAAGGTGATATAATAACAGAAAGTAAATCTAAACTTTTAGAAGCTGTTGGAATCTATTCTTATAAAAAAACTTTAGGATTTTCAGTTTGTAATTTTTTATATATGATTATTTTAACTATAATATTTTATCATCTATTAGCCAATAAATTTAAAAATAATATACTAAATAAAAATATATATAGAAGTTTATTTTTAATTTATACAATAGGATTTTTAGTATATAGATTTGTTAAACCAGATCATATATATCTAATACCATTTGAAACAATGTTCTTTTTAATGGGAATACTTTTTGTGAAAGAGTTTGCATTTGTAATGGCATTAATGGCAATGAGTTTCTTATTCCCAATAATAGGATATGATCCAATATTTATAATTGTTACATTATTAGTATGTTTGATGGGATCTTACTTAATAGAAAAAGTGACAACAAGACAAGAATTAATAGCCTTAGGAATGAAGTTAGCTGTTACAAAATTCTTTTTATACTTGTTATTAACTTATTTTATTGGAAGAGAAAAGCATTTAGTAGCTTTACAAAGTGGAGAGATAGTTTTATCAGGATTATTATCTGGTATGATAGCAATAGCTGTACTACCATATTTTGAAAAAACATTTAATATTTTAACAACATTTAGATTGCTTGAATTAGGAGATTTATCTCATCCGCTATTAAAATTACTTTCAATGAAAGCACCAGGAACATTCCATCACTCTATGATGGTTGCCACTCTATCAGAGGCAGCAGCAGAAGCGATTGGAGCTAATGCTATATTTGCTAGAGTAGCATCTTATTATCATGATATAGGTAAAATGAAAAGACCTAAATTTTATGTAGAGAATCAAGAAGGTGGAGAAAATCCCCATTCAAAAATATCTCCATTTTTAAGTACTTTAATTATAACTTCACATACTAAAGATGGAAATGAATTGGGTAGAGAGTATAAGATACCAAAAGAGATTAGAGATGTTATGTTTGAACATCAAGGAACAACAATGTTAGCTTATTTCTATAATAAAGCAAAACAGCTCGATTCAACTGTTATGGAAGATGATTTTAAATATGGTGGACCAATCCCAAGAAGTAAAGAATCTGCAATAATAATGTTAGCTGATTCTATAGAAGCAGCAGTTAGATCTTTAGATGAAAAAACACCAATAACAATTGAAAATATGTTAAGAAGGATTATAAATTCTAAAATAGAAGAAAATCAATTATCACAAGCAGCATTAACATTCAAAGAGATTGAAATAATTATAAAAACATTTACAAAAGTATTGATGAGTATTCATCATGTAAGAATAAAGTATCCAGGACAAAAATAGTGAGGAGTAAAAAATGGAAGTAGTATTAGATTTCTCTTTAGAGATAGAGGGTTATGATGATTTTTTAAAAGAAGAAGAGGTAAAAGAATATATACATGAAGTTTTAAATGATGAATTTGAATCTGAAAAGCCAGTTTATATGTCAGTGGCTTTAGTAGGTAATGAAGATATCCAAAGAATAAATAGAGACTTCAGAGATAAAGATCAACCTACAGATGTAATATCATTTGCTTATCATGAAACAGAAGACTATATGATTGGTCCTTATGATACTTTAGGGGATATAATAATATCTTTAGATAGAGTAAAAGAGCAATGCGAAGAATATAATCACTCATTTAGAAGAGAGTTTTTCTATGTATTAACTCATGGAATGCTTCATCTTTTAGGGTATGATCATATAGAAGAAGAAGATAAAAAAGAGATGAGAGCTAGAGAAGAGGAAATTTTAGGGAAGTTTGGACATACTAGAGATTAAAAAATAGGGGGGAACTATGGAAAAAAGAACTAAACAAGATATAACACAAAGTTTTAATGTAGCAATCGAAGGTATAATAGAAACAATTAGAACAGAGAGGAATATGAAGTTTCATGCTTTTTGCACAATATCTGTTTTTATACTTACTATTTTTTTGGGTGTTAGCAGAGTGGAGTTAATGTTTTTATCATTAAGCATGTCTTTAGTTTTAGCTGCAGAATTATTAAATACAGCAATTGAAAGTTTTGTAGATTTAGTTTCTCCTGATTATAATTTATTAGCAAAAAGAGCAAAAGATGTTGGAGCTGGAGCAGTTTTTATAGCTGCTACAAATGCAATTATAGTTGGTTATTTAATATTTCATAAAAGAATTTCAGGAGAATTTGCCAACTTTTTTGATTTATTAAAAGAATCTTATGCTAATGTTATTATATTTATAATGATTTTTTTAGTAGTATTGGTAATATCAATAAAAAGTTTATTTAAAAAAGGAACTCCTTTAAAAGGAGGTATTCCAAGTGGACATAGTGCTCTTGGTGGAGCATTATTTACAGGAATTTTTTTCTTAACAGATGATGTAAGAGTATTTTACTTATCTCTATTTTTATTAATTTTAGTTTTACAATCTAGAGTAGAAGGAAAAATACATACTGTTTTAGAAACAATTATTGGTGCAGCATTAGGAATGGGTACAACTTACTTATTCTTATCTCTGTTAAAAATTTAAATTATTTGGAAGTGAGATAATGCAAAGAGCAAAAGATTACTTATTATTAAGTGTTCTATCATATTGTAATTTCTCAGAAGAGGATTATAAGAAAAATTTAGATCAAATTTATAGAGAAAATAACTCGTTGAAATTAGATAGTGATGGATTTATTTTTTCAAATTCAAAAACAAGATATTTATTTTATAATTTTTTTAAAGATATTCTTGAAAATTGGGAAATCTTTTATGTAGATACTAAAAGAGCATCTGATTTAGATAAAAACTCTACTGGTTTCTATAGTGTTGTTTTTAGAAATGTTAAAACTGATAGATATGTAATTGCTTATAGAGGTAGTGAAAAATATCCACTAGAAGATGCTTATAAAGATTTTATAGAAAATGATTTAAAAATCGGTTTAGGAATAAAACCTTTACAATTTTATAATGGTTTAGAAGTATTTAATAAATTATATGATGATTTTAAGATAGAAAAAGAAAGAATATCAATTACAGGTCATTCATTAGGAGGGGGAATAGCTCAGTTTGTCAGTATAATGGTTGATAAAGAGAGAGGATTTATTCCTTATACTTGTACTTGGAATGCTGTTGGAATAAATAGAGATGGAATAATAAATTTATTAGATTTCTTTAATTATGATAAAGTTTTAGAAAAATTAAATTTAGATGATATTGAAAAACCGTATTTTTTAGAATTTAAAAATGAATACTTATCATTTTTCTTAAAAGAGTTAAAAAAAGGTAAAGTCATTAAAGATAATAATACGTTGTTAATAACAAGTAATACTCAAATATCTCCTGAAGTTGATGATAGTTTTGTAAAAAACTTTATGAAAAGTACAAAATTTGAAAATTTATTAGGAAAATTATCTATTAATAGTAAAGATAACTTATTAGATAATAATAAAGTTTTTAATGCTTTATTTAAAATAGATAATTTAACAGAGGAACTTTATGAAGCTGATTATTTTATTAGAAGAATAAAAGCTAATAAAGTCTATGAAGAAAATATAGTTAACTTCTGTCACTCTGAAGATTTAACAGTTTCATTATTTCCACATGTAGGGGCAGTCTATCAAGTAGATAAATTATTTTTAAAAAAAGAGGTAAAAAAGAAAACAATATTTTCAAATTTCTTATTTTTTACAAAATCAGTTCAAGACTATCATTATCAAGATATATTTTTACCATTTATTGAGGTAGAAGGTGAAAGAATAGGTATGTTTAGTAAAAATTTAACTATTGGATATTTAGGTACAGTAATTAGAAAGATATTAACCTTAGAGCATTGTGTAGAAAAAGAGTTATTAGCTGATTATTATAGTTTGATTAATATAAACTCTGAAAACTTTAAAAGAATCAAATCCGAGGTTTTAAATGCAATAAAAAAATGTGGAGATGATATCCTTTACAAAACACAAGTTTATAATCAATTAAAAGATATGGAACAAGAGATGTTTATAAAAGTTTGGGATAATATAAAGTTAAAATTAGCGAGTCCATACAGAATACAAGATATATATGATTTAATAATATTTTAAAAAATAGACGCATCTGAAAAGATGCGTCTTTGCTATTATAAGTTAAAAATATTAACAATTGATGTAACAAGAATTGGAACAGATATAGTTAAAACAACTCCAGAAAAGAAAGATATAACTGAAATTTCAGAAGAGTTACTTTTATTTATAATTGGAAGCAGAGTATCCATAGCAGTAGCTCCAGCAACTGAAATTGATTCAAAACCACCAATTGATTTAGCAATAGTAGGAATAATTAAAATAGCTAAAACTTCTCTAAAAACATTACTTAAAAATGCAATACTACCAAGTTCAGCACTTATTTTAGATAGCTCTATAGCAGATAAAGAATACCAACCAAGTCCAGATGCAATAGCTAGCCCTTCACCGATAGGCAATGAAAGAATAACTGCACCTAAAAATCCACCAAAAAGTGACCCTATAATTGTAGAGATTGGAAGAAACCATATTTTTTTTCCGTATTTTTTTAAACTTTCAAAAATATTCGAATTATTCCCAATATCAATTCCAACAAAGAAAAGTAATAAACAAAGACCCAAATCAATAAAAGAATTAGAATGAACTCCTAAAAATGGATGATTAAAAAAAAGTCCTACAACAATACCAACTAAAATAGAGATTAAAATTCCAATCATTTTTTTCCTCCTTTTTTCATGAAAAATAATTTTGTAAAAAGAATACTTCCTACGATAGAAAGAATAGAGATTACAAATGCAGTAAATCCTAAGGTTGGAAATGAACTAATTATTTTATCATCACTACCAATTTTATACCCCATAACTGCTAATAAGAAAAATAAAGAGACAGTTTGAAAAATACTAGTTTTGTTTTTCAATTTTAAAGGAATAAGGTTATATTTGTTTAATAAAAATCCACAAGAAATAATAAAAACATAAAGTAAAATTCTAAGCATAGCTCCTCCTAAGTTTTAGTTGTTGTATTGTTAATAATATGAAGTTTATCATAAAAAACCATTTTAAATCAAATTTTAATAAAAAAAACCAAATTTCTTTCTTCTATTTAGAAAGTATGGTATAATATCATATTAATATTTGTAAAATTAAAGTATAAAATTTTTGTATAAATTAAAAGATTATTTATATTTAGAAACTATTTGAAGAAAAATAGCAAGGAGAGACGAAACATGGTAAAAGTAGGAAAAAGACAAGCAATGAAAATTAATAATTTCAGTAGTAAAGGTGCACACTTAGATGCTGGAACAGGAGATGCAAAAGATAACATTCTTCTACCAAATAATGAAATAGAAGGTAAAACATTAGAAATTGGTGACGAATTAGATGTAATGATATATAGTGATTCTGAGGATAGATTAACTGCTACATTAAGAAAAACAGCTTTAACTGTTGGAACAATAGGAAGACTTTTTGTAACAGATGTAAATGAAAAATTAGGAGCATTCTTAGATTGGGGATTAAAGAAAGAGTTATTATTACCTTATGCTCAAATGGATGGAACAGTTAAAAAAGGTGATGAAGTATTAGTAGGAATATATGAAGATAGTAAAGGTAGATTATCAGCAACTATGAAAATCTATAGCTTCTTAATGCCTAATAAAGATTACAAGAAAAATGATTTTGTAGAGGGAACTGTTTACAGAATAAACCCTGAAGTTGGAATATTTGTTGCAGTAGACAATAGATATTATGGATTAATACCTACAAGTGAGTGTTTTAAAAAATTCACTATAGGAGAAGAGATTGAAGCAAGAGTTATTAGAGTTAGAGAAGATGGAAAATTAGATTTAGCAATGAGAGAATTAGCTTTTGTTCAAATGGATAAAGATGGAGAAAAATTAATGGATAAGATGAAAGTTTTAAAAACTCATTTTAGATTCAATGATAATAGTTCTCCAGAATCAATAAAAGAATACTTTGGTATGAGTAAAAAAGCTTTTAAAAGAGCTATGGGAAGACTTCTAAAAGAAGGTAAAGTTGATAAAACAGAAGAAGGATACTTTATACTTAAATAAGGAGATTTTATGGAAGGAAAAACTATACAATCTATCCAAAGAGCAATAGATATAATGAATTGTTTTAATGAAGAAGTTCATGAACTATCATTGAAAGAGATAAGTGAAAAATTAGTATTGAGCAAAAGTACAGCTCATGGAATAATTTCGACACTACTAAAAAATTCATATTTAGAGCAAAGTCAAAAAAATAGTAACTATTCTTTAGGACCAGCTTTTATTGAGAAAAGTTTTATTGTAAATAAAGATGTTTTAATAAAAAATATAGGGCACAAATATTTAATTGAAATATCAGAAGAATTTTCGGTTACAGTAAATATGTTTCTATTTAAAAGAGAACATCTAAAATTAATAGATAGAGTTCAATCAGATTCAATGTATTATACAATAAGTACATCAGTAACAAAAATTCCATTAAATGCTTCAGCTTCTGGAAAATTAGCTTTAGCATATTCTAAAGATATAAATGTAGATGCTATATTTAGTAAGGATTTACTTCATAAATATACAAACAGTACAATTATAGATAAAGAGACATTAATAAATGAAATATATAAAATTCGAAAAGATGGTTACTCATTAGAGCGTTCAGAAGTTGAATTGGGAATATACTGTATTTCAGTTCCAATTTTTAAAGTGAATAATGAGTTTATAGGAACAGTATCAATAATGGCAACTAGAGAGAAGTTAATGTATATACTTCCTAAATTAGCACCCAAAATGATATCTATAGGTAAAATAATTTCGTTCGAATTAGGAGCAAGAGAGGAGTAATAACTCCTCTTTTTTATTTTTTGATTGACAAAAATATAAAAATAGTATATTGTAAACATAACATTTTTTGATTAAAGAACAACGTTCGACAATGTAGAATGAATTAAGAGGAGGATTTATGAACAACATGCTAGAAATTTTCGGAAAATTCTGCTTTACAGAAGATAAATTAAAAAGTAGAATACCAGAATCATATTTTAAAGAGTTTAAGAAGGTTCAGAATGGAGAGAAAGAATTATCGATAGAACTTGCAGACTCAATAGCTAATGCTGTAAAAAACTGGGCTACAGAAAACGGTGCCACTCATTTTACTCACTGGTTCCAACCGTTAACAGAATTAACAGCAGAAAAGCATGATTCATTTATTTCAATGTCTTCAGATGGAAGCTGTGTTTCTCAGTTTTCAGGAAAAGAGCTTATAAAAGGAGAGGCTGATACATCTTCATTCCCAAATGGAGGAGTGAGATCAACTTTCGAAGCTAGAGGATATACAGCATGGGATTGTAAATCACCAATGTTCTTAAGAGGAGAGGGATTATCTAAATCATTATATATCCCAACAGCGTTTATTGGTTATAATCAAATGGCATTAGATAAAAAAGTTCCATTACTTAGATCAATAGATTTCATATCAGAACAAGCATTAAGATTAAAAAAAATTCTAGATCCTAAATCAGCAGCAACTTCAATTACAAATACATTAGGATTAGAGCAAGAGTATTTTTTAATAGAGAAGAAATACTGGGAAAAGCGTCAAGATTTAATGTTGTCAGGTAGAACTATATTTGGTTCACTACCTCCTAAAGGACAAGAATTAAATGATCATTACTATGGAAGTATAAAAGAAAAAGTAGAAAAAGTAATGAACGAAGTTGATGCTGAGTTGTGGAAAGTTGGAGTTATGGCTAAAACAAAGCATAATGAGGTTGCTCCAAACCAGTTTGAAATTGCACTTATGTTTACAACAGCAAACGTAGCAGTTGACCAGAATCAATTAACAATGGATATAATAAAGAAAGTAGCAGATAGACATAAATTAAGTGCTCTACTACATGAAAAACCATTTAAAGGTGTAAATGGTTCAGGAAAACATTGTAACTGGTCACTAGCAACAAACTTAGGTGAAAATTTATTAGATCCATCTTCTTTATCAAAAAATAATCTTCAGTTTTTAGTATTCTTAACAGCAATACTAGAGGGTGTTGATAGATATTCAGATGTATTAAGAGCATCTTGTGCAACTCCAGGAAATGATCATAGATTAGGAGGGCATGAGGCACCACCAGCTATAATTTCTATGTTCATAGGAGATGAGTTAGAAGAGATTCTAAAAAATATTGGTGAAATTGTTCCAGTAAATGAAGCTCAAGAAAATATGGAATTTGGTGTTAAAAACTTTACAAAAATACCAAAAGATATTTCAGATAGAAATAGAACATCACCATTTGCATTTACAGGAAATAAATTTGAATTTAGAATGCCAGGATCAAGTGCTTCAGCATCAACTCCAACATTTATAATAAATACAATAATAGGAACTGTTATAAAAGAATATGCAGATGAGTTGGAGAAAAAAAATCCAAAAGAATTAAAGAAAGAGATTATTGAACTTATAAAAAATAGATATGAAAAACATAAAAGAATAGTATTTAATGGAAATGGATATACTGAAGCTTGGAAAATAGAGGCAGAAAAAAGAGGGTTGAAAAATTTAAGAAATACTTTAGAAGGTTTAAAAGTATATAAGCAAGAAAATATAATCAACTTATTTAAAGATGCTAAAGTTTTATCACCAGAAGAGTTAGAAGCTAGATATTCAGTTTATTGTGAGCGTTATATAAAGCAAGTTAACATTGAAGGAAGTTCAATGGTAAGAATAGCTAGAAATGAGATATATCCTGCAATAATGGAATATGCTTCAAAAATATCAAATAGTATTTTATCTTTAAGAGAAGTATTAGGTAATGATGAATTTTTAGTAGCAGATAAAGCTCACTTAGTTAAATTATTAGCTGGAAAAAATCGTTTAAAAGATTACCTAGCTCAATTAGAATCTCAACTTGTAATAGCTAATGAGACGAGTGGTCTATATGAGAAAGTTCAGTACTTAAATAAAGAGATTATTCCGTTACTAAGTTGTTTAAAAGATATTATAGATTTATTAGAACATCAAGTTGAAAAGAAAGTATGGCCAGTGCCAACTTATGAGGATATGTTATTTAGATTGTAATAAAAAAGAGTCAGAATTAAAAAATTCTGACTCTTTTCTATTATTAATTGTATTGAGCTTTTAAATTTTCTTTTTTCAAAACATACTTAATAGCTTCAAGAGCCGCTATAGTACCATCAGACGTAGCTGTTGTAACTTGTCTAATAGCCTTTGACCTAACATCTCCAGCAGCAAATATACCGCTAATAGATGTATGCATAGATTCATTAGTAACTATATATCCACTATCATCTAAAGTTGCAACTTCTCCATATAATTCTTTTAGAGATTTTGTTCCTAAATAAAGAAATGCAAATTGTGATTTATAGATAGTAGGTACTCCAGCTTCTTCAACAAGAACCTCTTCCACAAATTCTTCACCTTTAACTTCAAGAAGTTTAGTTGAAAGATGTATTTTTACTTTATCATTAGCTTTTAATGTATCCATAATAGTTTCATCTTCACACTCTTCTTTTTCATCAGTTATAAACATATGAATTTCTTTAGAATATTTTGTTAAAAACAAAGCTTCCTCAGCAATTTCAGTTCCCTTACCAAATAAAGAAACAGTCATATTTCTAGTAAAAGCACCATCACAAGTAGCACAGTATGAAACACCTTTACCTAAATACTCAACTTCACCTGGAAGTTTTTTTGAACCATTTTTAGCCCAACCACTTGCTATAATAACAGTTTTAGCTGTAAAACTTTCTTTATCTGTTTTTACAATTTTATTTTCAGTAGTTAAATCAAAACCTAAAAAAGTAGCTTCAACAAACTCTGCATGAAATTTTGTTGTTTGCTCTTTCATTAAATTATAGATATCTTTACCTGTTGGTGAACCATTGATACCTGGATAGTTTTCAATTTTATGGGCCATTAAAAGACTACCAACGCTAGGTTTTTCAATAACTAAAACAGAAAGATTAGATCTTCCTGCATAAAGAGCTGCAGTTAGACCAGCAGGTCCAGCACCAATAATAACAACATCATAAATTTTGGCATTCATATTATTCCTCCTAAAACATTCCTGTTGATTTTAATACTCTTCTCTCTTCTCCTAAAGTTGTTGGCTCAGTATGAGCACTATATACAATAGTATCTTCTGGATAGTTCTCACAAATCTTTTTTAAACTTTTTTGTAATTGAGAAAGATTTCCAGTAGGTAAATCATATCTACCATAACTTCTTCTAAATAGTGTATCACCAGAAATCATAATGTTAGATTCTCTGTTGTAAAAACATTTAGAACCGATAGTATGACCTGGAGTATCTATAACTTCAAAGTCGAAAATAGAATCTCCTTCTTGTAAAGATATAAAATCACCATTATATATGAAATCAAATCCTTGTATAGCATGAGAAAGATTTAAAGAGGCATCTGTAAGAAATTTTTCCTCTTCTTTTCCAATATATAATTTTGCTTCTGGAAAAATATTTTTAACTTCATTGATTCCACCAATGTGATCTCCATGACCATGTGTTAAAATAACATTTTTCAAAACTAAATTATGATCTTTTAAAAAAGAAACAATATTTTCTAATTTAAAATCACTACAATCAAAAAGAGAAGCCTCGTTGTTATTGTTCCAAACTAAGTAGCAATTTGTTCTGTAGCTTCCCAAAGGAAAGGCTTTAATTTTCATCTAGATAACCTCCAATATTTTTAGTATTTTTTAACAAGTCCTATTCCATCACCAAATGGAAGTAAAACAAAATCATGATTTTGAGAAAGATAAGTTATAAACTCATCAAGTCTTCTAACGATAGTTTTAAATCTCTTAGGATATTCTTTATATAGGTAACCTCTAAACATTATGTTATCAATAAAAATCATTCCATTATCAGATAATCTTGTAAAAGAATCATTGAAGAATTCCATGTAATGCCCCTTAGAAGCATCAATAAAAATAAAATCAAATTTTTCATTTAATTTTTTAACTTCAACTGTTCCATCACCTAAAATTAGATTAACAGAATCTAAAAGATTAGCTTTTTCAAAGTTTTCAAGAGCTTGAGAATATCTAATTTCATCTATCTCTATAGTAGTTAAATTACCACCATTTTTTTTAGCAATTCTTCCCATTATAGTTCCTGAGTAACCAATAGCAGTTCCAATTTCAAGTATATTTTTAAAATTGTGGCTAGATACTAAAAATTCTAAATACTTTGCAACTTCTTTTGTAATTATAGGAACATTATTTTCAAGAGCGAAAGCCTCCATCTCTAAAATCAGAGGGTCTTTTTCCTCTATTTTGTTAATAACATAGCTATTAGCATCTTTTAATTCATCTAACATTATTCAAAATCCTTTCTTAATTTAATGATATAGAAATTATCTAAAATTTCTTCAGTGTAATCAATTAAAAATCCTCCAAGAGAATCAAAATGTCCATTAACATTTTCAGGAAGTTCAATTTTAACAACAGAGAAATTTTTATGATTTTCTAAGAATTTTTTAGCGTTATCAGTATTTTCTTCTGAGAATATAGTACAAGTACTGTAAACCATCTCTCCACCAACTTTTAAGACAGCTGCTGCTGAGTTTAATAATTCAGTTTGAAGAGCTGCTAATTCATTAACGTTAACCATAGTTTTATTGTAAAGAGCTTCTGGTTTTTTTCTTAAAACGCCATATCCACTACAAGGAGCATCAACAAGTATTTTATCAAACTTTTGTCCTTGTTCTTTAAGATTTCTAGCATCTAATTTAATAGCTTTAACATTAGTTACATCTAATTTTCTTAAATTTTCTTCGATTAATTTTATTTTATGTTGGTGAATATCAAGAGCATAAATTTCACCAGTATTATTCATAAGTTGAGCTAAAACAGCAGTTTTACTTCCAGGAGCACTGCAAGTATCTACAATTTTTTCTCCAAGTCCAGGATTTAAAATTTTAGCTGCTAAGTAAGATGAAGCATCTTGAGCAATTATTTTTCCCTCTTTAAATTCAGCGGTATGTAAAACAGCTCCAGAATCAACATAGTAAACAGTATCCACTTTTTTGATAATATCAATTTTCATAGTTTCTAAAAGAGTTTCAAATTCTTTTTCAGAATATTTTAAAGTATTAACTCTGATGCTCATATAAGGAATCTTTTTTAAAGAAGTTAAAACTTTTTCTGTATTCTCTTTGTATTCTTCGTTAATTTTATCGAAGAACCATTTAGGATAAGAGTATAAAATATTTAACTTGTTATCTTCTCTTAATTTAACTAACTCATCATCTTTCTCTCTTAAATAGCTTCTAATAACTCCATTTACGAACTTACTTACAGGAATACCATATTTACTTTTAGTTAATTCAGTCGCTTCCCAAGCAACACCTTTATCATCACTTTCCATAAAAGTAGCTTGATAGATTGAAATTTTTAATAAATTTTTAATCCAAGTCTTTTTTATAGATTTTGTTCTTTTTTCTAACTGATAATTTAAAAAGATATCATTTCTAATAACTCCATAAAAAACTTCAGTAATAAATCCACGTTCACCTTTGCTTAAATTGTTTTTTGAAAAATACTCATTTAAAAGTATGTTTGAATATTTACCTTTTTCAAATTCACCAAGTAAACCTATAACTCTTTGTTTTATATTCAATATAATCTCTCCTATACTATATAATTTTATATAATTCATCACTTTCTGGGGAAGTAATATTTATAATTTTGTGATTTTTAACTAATACTTTTTCTTTTGATTCTGTAAATTCACCAATATCAAAAGCATTAATGCCATTATTTTTCAATTCTGCTAATAATAATTCAGAATTTTCTTTACTGACAATGATAAGCATAGTTCCACTTGAAATAAGTTTCAAAGGATCTATTTTAAAATATTTTGAAATTTCTTGTGTACATTGATGAATAAATATTTTTTCATACGAAATTTTTAAGCCTAGATTATAAAAACAACTAGATTCCCATAAAGCTCCAAGTAATCCACCTTCAGTGACATCATGCATCCCTTTAGAAAGCTTATTAGCAATAATACCATCTTTTACAACACTTGTTAAGTCTAAAAGATTTTTAGCGGCTTCAAGGCTTGATTCAGAAATAATATCAAGAAGCTCTTCTTCTTTTTCAAATGCAATAATACCAGTACCCTCTATGCCGACACCTTTTGTAATTATTAATCTATCTCCAGCAATAATATTATCTCTTTTTTTGAAATCATTTTTTTTGCCTATTCCAATAGAAGTCGCAGAAATAACTGTTTTATTAACTGCAGAAGTTATTTCAGTGTGTCCACCAATGATAGAAACACCAATTTTACTTGCTTCTTCTTGAGCTTCCCTCATAATTGATGCGATTTCATCTTTTTTAGTATGTGGAGGAGCTAGTATAGTAAGCATGATTGCAGTTGGTGAAATTCCTTCTGTTGCAATATCATTACAGTTGATGTTGATAGCAAGTTTACCTAGACCATTAGTTGTTCCAGTAATTGGATCAGTAGATAGATAAACAATATCTTCTCCAACTTCAATAGCAGCACAGTCACTCCCTACTTCACCAGTAGAAAGTATTTTTTCATTACTATTTTTAATATTATTAAAAATTAAATCATTTAAATCTGAAATAGTAAGTTTACCAATTTTCATATTTATCCCTCGCGTGCAGTAGAATTTTACAATATATTATACTATATTTTCTAAAAATAAAAAACCCTTACTTATATTTAAGTAAGGGTTTTCATTTTTATTCTAGAATAGTCCAGTAATAGTACCATTTTCGTCTATATCAATAAGTTCAGCAGCAGGAATTTTAGGTAAGCCTGGCATATCAATTATACCACCAGCCATAGCAATTATAAATCCAGCACCAGCAGCAAGTTTAATTGTATCAATTTCAACATTAAAATCTGAAGGTCTTCCAAGCAAGTTTGCTTTATCAGAGATTGATTTTTGAGTTTTAGACATACATATTGGAAGAGAAGTATATCCAAGCTCTTCAAGTTGTTTTATAGTTTTATTAGCACTTGCAGAGAAAGAAACTCCTTTAGCTCCATATATTTCAGTACAAATTTTATTTATTTTATCTTTAATAGGTAAATCTAATTCATAAAGAGGTTTGTACTCATCTTTATTCTCGTTCATCTTCTCTAAAACAAGTTTAGCTAGCTCTTCACCACCAGCACCACCTTTAGCCCAAACTTCACACAATGCAACTGGTGCATCTAGAGAATTACA
Organism: Cetobacterium sp.; assembly: GCA_051654725.1. GTDB lineage: Bacteria > Fusobacteriota > Fusobacteriia > Fusobacteriales > Fusobacteriaceae > Cetobacterium_A. The sequence goes on along the minus strand of JBOFYP010000109.1, from coordinate 3,192 downwards.
ATGGTTTTTTATTAAAGTGATTTCATCATCAGTATCAGTTACAAATTTATTGATAGCAACAACAACAGGTAAATTGAATTTTTTCATATTTTCAATATGCTTATCTAAATTAGTTAATCCTAATTTTAAAGCATTTAAATTTTCTTCATTTAAAACTTTAGCTCCACCATGATGTTTAAGAGCTCTAACTGTAGCAACGATAACAACACAGTTAGGTTTTAAGTTCCCTTTTCTACACTTGATATTTAAGAACTTTTCAGCCCCAAGATCAGCAGCAAATCCAGCTTCTGTAATAGCAACATCAGATAGCTTAAGAGCTAACTTTGTAGCTAAAAGAGAGTTACATCCATGAGCTATATTAGCGAAAGGTCCACCATGTATTATAACAGGGGTATTCTCTAAAGTTTGAACTAAGTTAGGTTTTATAGCTTCTTTTAAAAGTGCTGTAACAGCTCCAGATATTTTCAAATCATTTATAGTAAGAGGTTGATCGTTGTAATTGTAAGCAAATACAATTTTACCTATATTTTCTTTTAATTCTTTTAATGAATTTGAAAGACAAAGTGTTGCCATTATTTCAGATGCAACAGTTATTTGGAAAGAATCTTGTCTAGGATAACCATTTAATTTTCCACCAAGACCAACAACAATATTTCTTAAATTTCTATCATTCATATCAACTACTCTTTTCCAAGTAATTTTAGTATTATCAATATTTAAAGAATTACCTTGAGTAATATGATTATCGATACAAGCAGAAACAAGATTATGAGCAACACCAATAGCATGGAAATCACCAGTAAAATGTAAGTTAATATCTTCCATAGGTATAACTTGTGAATGACCACCACCAGTAGCTCCACCTTTCATTCCGAAAACAGGTCCTAATGAAGGCTCTCTAAGAGCAGCAACAGAAGATACACCTATTCTATTTAAAGCTTGAGTCAATCCAACAGTAACAGTGGATTTACCTTCTCCAGCAGGTGTGGGAGTAATAGCAGTAACAAGAACTAATTTACCGTCTTGTTTATGAGCTAAACTATCTAATAGAGAAAGATTAAGTTTTGCTTTATATTTTCCGTAAGTATCATAAAAATCTTCACCAATATTAAGTTTCGCAGCAATTTCAGAAATTTTCAAAATTTTTGCTTCTTGTGCAATTTGTATATCCGTTTTCATAGACCCCTCCTGAATAAAGTAAATGTCATAAGTATTATTTTAACTAATTTAATTGTACATTAAAAAAGAAAAAAAAGAAAGAATATATTCTCCTAAAATAAAAATTGATTTTTAAAAAAATAAAAGGTATATACGATTGAGACAAAATAAAAAAGATTATTTTTTAGAATAAAGGGGGCCTTATGATAAAAAATGAAGATATATTATTAGCTAAAAATGGGGATATAGAATCATTAGAAAGAATATTTATAGAGTATAAAAATCTTATAAACATCAGAAATAGAGGATTATATTTGAAAGGAGCAGATAGAGAAGATCTTGTTCAAGAGGGAATGATTGGATTAATAAAAGCAATCAAATCTTTTGATGAGAATAGAAGTAGCACATTTAGTACATTTGCTTCATTATGTATAAAAAGACAGATTATAACAGCCGTAAAAAATTATAGTTCAGAAAGACATAAAAATTTAAATATAGCAATGCAAGGAGAAGAGTATTCAGAGATACAGGAGTTTATAAAGTATACAAATCCATCATTAAACTATTATACTCCAGAAGAAACTATAATAGTAAAAGAATTTAGAAAATTTTTTCAAATTTATTTAAACGAAAATTTAAGTTCATTAGAAAAAAAAGTATTTTTAAATATGGCTAAAGGTTATAACTATATGGAAATTGCAATTATTTTGGATAAGGAATCTAAATCAGTAGATAATTCAATTCAAAGAATAAAGAAAAAGGTAGAGAGATTTTTAAAAAATTATAATAAAAGTTGACAAAAGTTGTATAAATTGAATATAATATGTGAAATTTATATTTTAGTTTGAAGGAGAAAGTAATGATATTAGATACAATAAAGAGTCAAGCAATAACTTTTGAACAAAAAGTAATTACCCTAGCAAGATTAGCAGAATCAAGCTTAGAGGTATTAAACAAAAGTGAGTCATTGAAAAAATATATTGAAGATGGTATTATTTGTGACCTATTCGAAGGAAATGCTCCTTATAGACCAAGATATATAGTTCCTGATTATGATATATTCATGAATAATGGAAGTAAATTTTTAAATATAGAGAAGCCTACAAATATATGGGAAGCTGTGCATGGTTTATTAATTCTTTATAAGCATGTTCCATCAATAACAACAATGCCTGTTTACTTAGGAAATATTGATTATTTATTAGAGCCATTTGTTAAAGATGAAGCAGAAGCTTATTTAGCAATAAAGTTATTTTTAAAGCATATAGATTCAACAATAACAGATTCATTCTGTCATGCAAATATAGGACCTAAGGAAACAAAAGCGGGACTTTTGATTTTAAAAATAATGAGAGAATTACAGTTACCAACACCAAATTTAACTATAAAATATACAGAGGAAACATCAGATAAAATAGCAATAGAAGCTATTCAAACAGCTTTAGTAACAGCAAAGCCGAGTTTTGCCAATGATAAAATGTTTAGAGATGATTTCAAAGGACAATATGGAATTGTTAGTTGTTACAATGGATTAAAAGTTGGAGGGGGAGCTAATACTTTAGTTAGAGTAAGATTAGGAGCACTTTCAAAATTAGCAACTTCAAAAGATGATTTCTTTAAAACTGTTTTACCAAAAGTTTCAAAAGAGATGTTGGAATATATAGATGAAAGATCTAAATTTATAATTGAAGAAAGTGGATTCTACGAAAGTAGTTTTTTAATAAAAGAGGGACTTTTAGAAAAAGAAAAATTTACAGGTCTATTTGGATTTGTAGGGCTTGCTGAATGTGTAAATACATTATTAGGTGCAGTAGAAAAGAATGATAGATTTGGTTATTCTGAAGAGGCAAATAGCTTAGGTTTAAAAATTGTTTCTGAGATGCATAAATTGATTAAGGCTCATAAAAGTAAATATGCAGGAGAATTTTTTGAAAATAATCATTTGCTACATGCACAAGTAGGAATTGATACAGACAGAAACGAAAGTCCTGGGTGTAGAATACCTGTTGGAGAAGAGCCAGAAATATTTGAACA